>JAHBAP020000297.1 GCA_018500005.2 Mycobacterium sp.
CCTCGGCCTGGTGGCGGTCGGGCACCGCGTGGTGCACGGCGGGCCGAACCTGCACCGGCCCACGATCGTCGACGACGCGCTCGTCGCGGAACTGCGCGAACTGGCCCCTCTTGCGCCGCTGCACAACCCGCCCGCGGTGCTGGGTATCGAGGTGGCCCGCAAGGTGCTGCCGGACCTACCGCATGTCGCGGTGTTCGATACCGCGTTCTTCCATGACCTGCCGCCCGCCGCAGCGAACTACGCCATCGACAGCGATGTCGCGGCCAAGTGGCGTATCCGTCGTTACGGCTTCCACGGCACCTCGCACGAGTACGTCAGCAGGCAGGCCGCCGAGTTCCTCGGCGCCCCCGTCGAGTCGCTGAACCAGATCGTGCTGCACCTGGGCAACGGGGCATCGGCCTCGGCCATCGCCGGCGGCCGGCCCATCGACACCTCCATGGGACTGACCCCGATGGAAGGCCTCGTGATGGGTACCCGGGCCGGGGATATCGACGCGGGCGTGATCAGCTATCTGTGGCGTACCGCCGATATGAGCGTCGAGGAGATCGAGACCATGCTCAATCGGCGATCCGGGCTGCTGGGCTTGAGCGGGGACGTCGACATGCGGGTCATCGATCAGCGGATCAAGGACGGCGACGAGACTGCCAAGGTGGCCTACGAGGTGTACATCCACCGGTTGCGCAAGTACATCGGCGCATATCTGGCACTGCTCGGGCACGTCGATGTGATCACCTTCACCGCCGGGGTGGGGGAGAACCAAGCCAGTGTCCGTCGCGACGCGCTGAGCGGCCTGAGCCGTCTGGGCATCGAACTCGACGAACACCTCAACGACAGCCCTTCGCGGGCGGCGCGCCGGATCTCGGCCGACAAGTCGCCGACCACCGTGCTGGTGATCCCCACCGATGAGGAGTTGGCGATCGCCCGAGCTTCGGTGACGGTGGTCTGACGGGGCGTTAGAACGTCGTCATCGGCCGTACTTCGTTGGCCAGATCCACCAACGCGTAGCGATGCGACTGGCTGGTGGCCACCCGCGCCAGGCTGCGCAACGATGCCTCAACGCCGAGTCGCAGCCCGTGGTCGGTGAAGGGGAATCCCAGAATCGGAGTGGGACTCGCGGTGTTGTCGGCGATCCAGTCCATCGCGGTACCCAGCACCAGCGCGCGGATCTGCAGCACCCGGGGTTCACTGTCCGGGAGGGCCTCGACACGCCGGCCGGCGTCGCGGATTTGATCCTCGCTGAGCTCGTGGGCGGAGCGCCCGGACAGTAACGTCACCGCACTTGTCAGCCGCGCGGTGGTGAAATGCCTTGAACCGACGGGCACTTCGTCAAGGGTGGTCACCGCGGCTTTACGCTCGCCTTCGACCGACTGCGCCCGGGCCAGCCCGAAGCCGGCCGAGATGATGTTGTTGTCGGTGTGCCAGACCGTCTCGTAGAACGGCCGCTCATCGGAGGTGCCGGCCAGTTCGGCGGTCGCCGCCAAGGCGAGCTTCGGCGCCAATTCCCCGGGGAAGGTATCCAACACCTCTGCGAAATGCTTCTTCGCCGAGTCGAAGTCACCGGTCAGCAACTCCGATACGGCTTTGAACCACACCAGCCGCCAGCGCCACCCGATCCGGCGAGCGAGGTCTTCGAGCTTACGGTTGGCCTTCGCGACGTCGCCGAGATCGAGCAATGCCCGAACCTCCATCAGTGGGAGTTCCACCGACTCGGCGAGGTCCAGCCCGTCGGAGTCCAGGCTGTCGTGGCGGGCGGCGCGCAGTGAGTCGAGGGTCTGCACCGGCTGTGACAACACCGTCGCAGACAGCACAGTCGCCGCGATATCGGTGGGATCGACCAGCGGAACGGGCAGTGCCATAACGATTTCCGGCGCGGTGAGCTTCTCGGCGTGTACCAGTCCATCGAGATACACGTCGGTGTGCGCAACGAGCAGGTCGACCCCGAAGGTCGACCGGGTGCGGGTGAACACGGTTGACAGGCCGGGCCGGGGTGCACCGGTGTCGGCGGCGACCACCTCGCGCAAGACGCCGAGCAACTGCGAGCTCATCTCGTCGGCGCTGGAAAAGCGACGCCGCGGATCGGGGTCGATCGCCCTGCGCAACAGGCGGGCGAACGAGTCGTACCTGGCCAGCACCGGGTCGCCGTCGGGCAGGCCGTCGACATAGCGTCCGCTTCGGGTCCGCAGTTTCAGCGTGAGGGCGGCCAGTGTCCGGCCGACGGTGTAGACGTCCGTGGCGACGGTCGGTCCGGTTCGGACGATCTCCGGTGCCTGGTAGCCGGGAGTGCCGTAAAGGTAGCCGAAGGAGTTGATGGGCGAGACCGCACCGAGGTCGATGAGCTTCAGTTGCTCCTCGGTGACCATGATGTTCTCCGGCTTGAGGTCGTTGTAGCACAGGCCGATTGAATGCAGGTAACCAAGAGCGGGCAGGATTTCGAGCATGTAGGCGATGGCCTCGGCGACCGGAAGCTTCTCGCCGGCCGGGAGTTTGAGTGACTTGCCGCCGACGTACTCCATCACGATGTATCCGACCGGCTCACCCCGGGAGTCCGGATGCTCGACGAAGTTGAAGATCTTCACGATCGACGGATGAGCAACTTCGGCCAGGAACTGGCGCTCTGCCATTGCGATGGCCTGGGCCTCGGCATCGCCGGAGTGCACCAGGCCCTTGAGGACAACAGGGCGCTCGTTGACGTTGTGGTCGACGGCGAGGTATACCCAGCCCAGGCCACCGTGGGCCACGCAACCCTTGATCTCGTACTGGTCGGCCACCATGTCGCCGGGATTCAGCTGCGGTAGGAAGGAGTAGGCACTGCCGCAGTGCGGACAGACACCCTCGGACTCGGCGGGGTGCTCGTCGGTGGCGCGGCCGACTGGGCGCCCGCAGTTCCAGCAGAACCGCTTGGACTCCGCCACAACGGGATTGACCATCAGCGCGGACAACGGGTCGATCTCCGGAACCCGCGGGATCTCGACCAGTCCGCCTCCGAGGCGCCGGGTCGGGGACACGGTACGGGCGACCGTCTGCTCGTCGACTTCGATCGGTTCGCTGCGTACCGACTCGTCGTCGCCGAAGTTCGGCCGGAACACCGCCTGGGTGGACATCGCTCGCATCGTCGACGCCGAATCCATGCCCAGGTCCGACAGACTTGCCGGCTGGGTGCCGACATAGAGATCCTGCTGTTCGGTGCTCATCAGTCCACATACCTCGGTGTCGGTGGTGTGGGTGCCGGTCCCAACACCGTGAGCCACTTGCGGTAGAGGGTGTCCCAGGTCCCGTCGCTGCGGATGCGCTCCAGCGTGCCGTTGACGAACCTGACCAGGCCGGTATTGGCGAGGTTGATACCGATGCCGTAAGGCTCCTCGGCCATGGTCTCGCCGACGATGTGCAGATAGGGATCCTGGGAGACCAGGCCCGCGAGGATGGCGTCGTCGGTGCTAACGGCGTCGACTTCCCGCTGCTGCAGCGCCACCAGGCAGTCCGCCCAACTCACCACCGTCACCACTCGTGGCGGCGGGTCGATCTCCTGGACCCTGCGTAACGAGGTCGTGCCGCTCGCGACGCAGACCCGCTTTCCGGACAGGTCCGATGGCTTGGCGATGTCGGACTCCTGTGGTGCCAGAATCCGTTGTGCGGCAAGGAAGTACGTAGTGGAGAAGTTCACCTGCTTGCGTCGTTCGCAGGTCATGGTCATGGTCTTCACGACGATGTCGACGGTGTTGTTCTGCAACGCCGCGATCCGGTCGGCTGAGGACAGAATCCGGTATTCGACCGCCGACGGGTCACCGAAGATGTCGCGGGCCACCTCGCCGGCGATGTCGACATCGAAACCGGTGATCACTCCGGAGACCGGATCTCTGAAGGAGAACAGGTTGCTGCCGACGTCGAGGCCGACCAGTAGGCGTTTGCGGTCGCGGATGGCCGCGACCGCAGCGTCGGCCTCGGCCTTGGTGCTGAAGGGCCGGAGGCTCGCGGTGCGGTCGCAGGTGTCCTTGCCGGGGTCCGGTGGCAGCGAAGCCTGCTGCGGCAATTCGGTCATTCCGGCCGGGCTCGGCGGTGCCAGCGTGGGAAGCAGGGGAGAAGGTATGTCGGCTGGTTGGCCGCACGCGGCGAGGGTAGCGGCCAGCACCGCCGAGGCGAATAGATTCTTCGCGGCAGCGCTCATCGCCACTTGTTTGTTCTTCGCGCGAGCGCTCATCACCACTTGTTTGTTCTTCGCGCGAGCGCTCATCACCGGTACTCACTCATCCGCGGCCACAGCCCCAGTGCCACCGCCAGTGCTGCACCCACCGACAGCACCGCCCCGCCGACGGTGGCGCCCGACAGCACCCTGCGGGCCGAGAGAATGTCGGAGCGCAGTTGTTTGCGGCTCTCCTGAATGCCCTGGGTCAGCGCGTCATTGAGTTTGTCGAACGCCGGTGTGGAGTCGTCTTCGCCGGTGCCCAGCGCCACCTGGGTGGCGGCCTGATAATTGCCGACGCTGATGTAGTCGTTGATCCGGACGTCGGCCTGGCGCCACCGCTCCAGCAGTTGATCGGCCTGGGCCAGTCCGGTCTTGTCCACGGCGTCTCGGCGACCCAGGTAGTCGCGCAACTGCTGGCGCATCGAATCGACGCGCTGATAGTAGGACCGCTTGCGAAGATCCTCATCCCCGCGGCGGATCAGCGACAGTGTCTCGTCGGCGCGTGCCTGCTGAGCGGTGATGGCCAGGTTCGTCACCGACCGCAGCGAATCGGCGGCGGTGTTCTTCGCAGCACGACTGCCGGCGGTCGAGATGGCCAGCGCGGTACCGACCCACACGATCATCACCCCGATCGCCAGACCGCCGACGACCAGGCCGATGTTCACTCGCCGTTTGGTGCGCCGGGCCAACCAACGGTGGGCGAAAAGGCCGAACCCCAATGTGGCCGCGACGACGATGATCACCGGCGCGGGAATCGACGCCGAAGTGGTGGTTTCGGCGTCCACCTGTGCCGAAGTGGCCTCGTACAACCGCTGGGCGTCGGGCAGGATCTTGTCCTGCATCAATCCCGATGCCTCCGACAGGTAGGACGATCCGACCGGGTTGCCCATCCGGTTGTTGGTTCGGGCGGTCTCGATCAACCCGGTGTAGACGGCCAACTGGGCGTTGATCCGCCCCAGCAGTTCCATCAGTGGCGGATCTGTCAGATCGCTGGAGGCCTGGGTGACCGATACGGCGGCATCGGTGATCGCCTGCTCGTAGCGCAGTCGCACCGCCCGCGGTTCGGCGCCGGCGATGAAGGCGGTGGCCGCGGCGGCGTCGGCCACCGATAGCGTCGTGTAGAGCTGACCGGCCGCGAAGGACAGCGGTTCGGTGTGTTCGAGCACTGTGGTCAGTTGGTGCTGACGTTCGTTGATCGTCGTGGAAATGGCGAACGCGCTGAGAATCCCGAGCATGGCCAGGATGACGCCGATGGTGAGAATCCGCCCTGGGGTGGTGTTGACGAACCACCACCGTGGATGGGCGGGATCTGTCGGCGTCCGCTGGGCCAACGGCTCAGTCGACGGATGCGCCAGTTCGACGGTCACCTCACGCGAACCTCGCTCTCGCTCGCCGGAATTCTCCGGGAGTGCCTGAATTCTCTATGAGTAAAGTCTAAGAGGAAGCGCAACGTCTGGCGTGCCGTTCACGCGGACCCGCTTCGGCGTGGCGCGGTTACCCTCCCGCCTATCCTGAAATCCGTGCGAGGCGATGGCGACGGCTGGGTGGTCTCGGAGTTCGGCACCTACCACTGGGGCGTGCACGGCGCGGCCGGACTGCTGCTCCGCGCCCCGCTGAGCACCGGCCGGCCGGCGGTCCTGCTGCAGCACCGGGCCCCGTGGAGCCATCAGGGCGGCACCTGGGCGTTACCCGGTGGTGCGATGGACTTCGGTGAGACTCCGTGGGAAGCCGCTCTGCGGGAGGCCCACGAGGAGGCCGGCCTAGCCGAGGACCACATCACCTACCGCGCCACCGTCGTCACCGCCGAGGTGTCGGCCGTCGGTGGCGGCACGTGGACGTATTCGACGGTGGTCGCAGACGCTCCCGAACCGTTGTTCACCGTGGCCAACCGCGAGAGTGTGGAACTGCGGTGGGTACCCGAGGACGATGTCACCGATCTGCCACTGCACCCTGCGTTCGAGAAGAGTTGGCCAGTGCTGTGCATCAGCGACCACGTTCCGGCCCATGAATGCGTCGAACGCCCGCACACCGTCGTGATCGAGAAGGCCTTTCACTGGTGCGGGGCCGCGACGACGTTCAGTCCAGCGCGGCCCTGAGTCGCCGTGCCGCCGCCCCCGGGTCGGCAGCGTCGGTGATGGCCCGCACCACCACGATCCGTCGGGCGCCCGCGTCAAGAACCTCGTCG
>JAHBAP020000134.1 GCA_018500005.2 Mycobacterium sp.
CGGCAATCCCGATTTCCGTTACAACACCATCGTCGTGGAGGAGACCGTCGCCGGCCGGTACAGCGGACTGGGCTTCTCGCTGCACAACGACGTCGTCGCGCCCTACCTGCTGCACCAGACCAATGAGGAGCAGAAGGCGCGCTGGCTGCCGCAGTTCTGCACCGGCGAGATGATCACCGCCATCGCCATGACCGAACCCGGCACCGGCAGCGACCTGCAGGGCATCAAGACCAAGGCGGTCAAAGAGGGCGACCACTACATCCTCAACGGGTCCAAGACCTTCATCACCAACGGCATCAACGCCGATCTGGTGATCGTGGTCGCCCAGACCAATCCCGACAAGGGTGCCCAGGGTTTCTCACTGCTCGGCGTCGAGCGCGGGATGCCCGGATTCGAGCGAGGCCGTCACCTCGACAAGGTGGGCCTCGACGCCCAGGACACTGCCGAGTTGTCCTTCACCGACGTCAAGGTTCCGGTCGAGAACCTCATCGGCGAAGAGGGGATGGGATTCATCTACCTGATGCAGAACCTGCCTCAGGAAAGGCTCTCGATCGCCATCATGGCCGCCGCGGCAATGGAGGCGGTGCTCGACGAAACACTCGAGTACGTTTCCCAGCGGAAGGCGTTCGGCAAACCGATCGGGTCATTCCAGAACAGCCGGTTCCTGCTCGCCGAATTGGCAACCGAAGCCACTGCTGTCCGCATCATGACCGACGAATTCATCCGTCTTCATCTAGAGGAGAAACTCACCGTCGATCAGGCCGCAATGGCCAAGTGGTGGACCACTGAGGCGCAGGTAAAGCTCATCGACCGCTGCCTGCAACTGCACGGCGGCTACGGCTACATGCGCGAATACAACGTCGCGCGCGCCTTCCTGGACGCCCGAGTGCAGACCATCTACGGCGGCACAACGGAAATCATGAAGGAAATCATCGGCCGCAGCCTCGGGATCTGAGACCCCGAAAGGGTTCATTCCCCCGTTATCACGGGCTAATTCGGGTTGCATCTCAATTCGGATTCGTGATTGGGCAACTCCCGCGTGTCGTGCCAAGCTTTCCCGGATATCTATCGGCGTGATGTCAATATCGGTGTGCTAAAGGCGTTTGGTCCGAAAAAGCGGGAGGACAGTGCATGACCTCGGTAGGTAACCGACTCGGTCGGACCATCCGGCGACTCACGCTGGGCGGGGTGGCGTCGTTGGCCGTCGCCGCCTTGGTGGTGCCGTCCGCACTGGCCACCCCGGAGAGCGATGCGGCCGACGCGATCAACCAGGCGTGGAACGCCGCCGGTGGACCCGACTCGGTGGTCGGCGGCAAGGATGGCGAGGTCTTCCAGGTCGGCGAGGGCTATGGCCAGAAGTTCAGCGGCGGCAAGATCTTCTTCACCCCCGCCACCGGCGCCCACCTCATCTACGGCGCAGTTCTGGACAAGTACGAATCGCTCGGCGGGCCCGCCGACAGCGATCTCGGTTTCCCCAATATCGACACCGTGGCCGGTCTGGTCAGTCCGAAGAGCCGAGTCAGCACCTTCGGTGCCACCGATAAGCCGGCCATCTTCTGGACGCCCGACACCGGAGCGTGGGCCGTGCGCGGCGCGCTGAATGTCGCGTGGGACAAACTCGGCGGTTCCGCTGGCCAGTTGGGTGTCCCGGTCGAGGACGAGCGCTACGACGGTGACCTGGTCAGCCAGAAGTTCACCGGTGGTCAGCTGTCCTGGAACAGCAAGACCAACACCTTCACCTCCGACCCGGCCGGCCTCGCCGACAGCCTGGCCGGCTTGGACGTACCCCGTGATCCGAACACGATGATCAACCTGGCGTGGCGCGCCAGCGGCGGACTGGGCGGCCCGTTGGGAGCCCGGCAGGGCGAGCAGTCGCAGATCGGCGATAACGCCGCCGCCCAGGGATACGCCAGCGGCAAGATCTTCTACTCGCCCGACACCGGTGCCCACGCGGTTACCGGCGCCATCCTCTCGAAGTACGAATCATTGGGCGGTCCCACCGGCGCCCTGGGTTTCCCCGTCGGCGCGGCGGCCGCCGGCGGCGTGCCCCACAGCCGCATCAGCCCGTTCCGCGCCCCCGACAAGCCGGTGATCTACTGGACACCCGACACCGGCGCGATCGTCGTCCGCGGTCCGATCAACGCCGCATGGGCCAAGCTCGGCGGTGCTACTGGAACCCTCGGCGTGCCGACCGACGAGCAAACCTCCAAGGGCGACACCGTGACCCAGACCTTCACCGGTGGTGAGCTGTCCTGGAACAAGGCGACCAAGGAGTTCAGTTCCAAGCCCGCAGAACTTGCTTCCCAGCTGTCCGGCCTGGAAATGCCCGACGCGGTGGCGTCGACTCCGGCGGCCCCGGCCTCCGGTGGCAAGGCTGCTGACGAGGGCGGCTTGGGCTGGTGGTGGTTGGCGATCCTGGTCCCGCTGCTGGGCCTGCTGGGGCTTATGGCGATGTACGCGCAGCGCAAGAGCCGTGCCGCCGAGGGCGGCTTCGTTTCGCACCGGGCTTCTGATCGGGCGGAGTGGCCCGGCGCGCTCACTGCGACCGAGCCGCGCCACGACGCCGAAACCGACCGCGATAATGGAGTCTGGTCGCCGCGATCGGGCGTCGACGGTGGTGACTACGACGCCGACGAGGACGCGATCGACACCGCCCCCACCCGCATCCCGACGGAGGCGGACCTGGTCGAGACGGCCGTGGAAGTGGATGAATGGCGCGACGTGGAGGGGCCGGGACGGCATGCCGCGAGCGCCCTCGGAGACTCGGTGGCGGCCTGGCGGCTCGAACTCGACGAACTCGCCGGCGGGTCGCGGCGCCGCCACGCGGTCGAGGGTTCGTGGACTGAGGAGATCGACGCGGTGGTCGAGGAGAGGTTCGATTACGAGCCGGAATCCCCGGAATCCGAAGCAATTGTCGAGACATCTGCCGAGGAGCCGTGGCGCCCCGCCATTCACCTGCCGCTGGCCGATCCGTTCCAAGCGCCGGAAGGCTACTCGATCAAGGGCAACACCCACTCCGGTCTGTACTACACCCCGGATTCGGTGCTCTACGACAACCTGTCTCTTATACACATC
>JAHBAP020000043.1 GCA_018500005.2 Mycobacterium sp.
CCATGCCGGGGAAGCCCGGCGGCGTCTTGGTGGGGGGGGCGATGCCCCCGCCCTGCACCCCGGGCCCCCGCGGCCCGATAATCGCCCCGCCCATCGCCATCCGGTGGTCGGCATAGGACCGCCACAGGCCGCCGTGCAACGGCCGGGCGGTGATCACCAGCGCATCTGCTTCCTCCGCGCAGTCACCGCCGAGGCCGTTGATCTCGGCGCTCAGTGCCGCCAGTCGGTCGGTCTCGTGGCCGC
This sequence comes from Mycobacterium sp., assembly GCA_018500005.2. Taxonomy (GTDB): domain Bacteria; phylum Actinomycetota; class Actinomycetes; order Mycobacteriales; family Mycobacteriaceae; genus Mycobacterium. The sequence goes on from JAHBAP020000043.1 coordinate 244, forward strand.
GCAGGTGGGCTATCCCGGTCAGCCGCGAGACCGAGCCGGGTTCGGCCAGCGCGGCCAGCGCCGCCATCGAAGGGGTGAGTTCGCCGACCTCGTGCAGATCCATGTCGAAACCGGAATAGCTTGCCGGACCGCTCACCGCCAGCCCGGAACTCTCATGGACCACAGTGCAATTCAGCAGCCGCAGGATCGACAGGATGATCGGCGCGGGCTGGACGCTGATGGTGGGCCAGCCGGCGATCCGCACCGTCCCGCCGGTTACTGCCGCGGCGGCCGCGAACGGCACCGCGTTGGACAGGTCCGGTTCGATCCTCCAGTGGCGCGAATCGATCCGGCCGGGTTCCACTCGCCACCGGTTCGGGACGGTCTCGTCGACCTCAATGCCGGCCTCGGCCAGCATTGCCACCGTCATCGCGATGTGCGGGGCGGACGGCACCGAGGCGCCGGAGTGCACCACCGTCAGCCCGTCGGTGAATGCCGCACCGGACAGCAACAGGCCGGAGACGAACTGCGAGGAAGCTGACGCGTCGATGTGCACGGTGCCGCCCGGCACCGCGCCGCGGCCGTGCACGGTGAATGGCAGACCGTCTCCGTCGATCTCCACTCCCAGGCCGCGCAGCGCGTCGAGCAGGGGAGTGATGGGACGTGCGCGGGCCTGTTCGTCGCCGTCGAAGCGCACCGCGCCCGTGCTGAGCGCCGCCAGCGGCGGAACGAACCGCAGGACGGTGCCGGCCAGGCCGCAGTCGATGCGGGCTCCGGCGCCGGGATCCAATGTTCCACCGACTGTCAGTTCGGTTCCGTCTCCGTCGATCCGCACACCCAGGGTCTGCAGCGCACCGATCATCAGATCGGTGTCGCGGCTGCGCAGTGCCCCGCTGACCTGCGCGGCCCCGCTGAGTGCTGCGAGGATCAGCGCGCGGTTCGTCATCGACTTCGAGCCGGGCACCGTCACGGATGCGTCCACCGGTGCTGGGGCGTGGGGTGCCGGCCAATGGTTCACGGCGTACATCCTGCCCTGCCCGGGCACCATGGAGGTATGTGTGGGCGATTCGCGATGACGACGGACCCGGCGCGGTTGGCCGCCGAGCTCGATGCGGTCAACGAAACCGGGCTCTCCGCCGCGCCGCCGAATTTCAACGTCGCTCCGACGACGGACATCGCTGCCGTCGTCGCACGCCATGACCAGCCCGGGGACCCCGACGGCCAAGCCATTCGCCGGGTGCGGCTGATGCGCTGGGGGCTGCTGCCGAGCTGGGTCAAGGCCGACGCTGACGGGCGACCGATTTCCAAAGCCCTACTGATCAACGCCCGTGCCGACAAGGTCACCTCGTCGCCGGCGTTCCGGTCGGCTGCTGGGCACAAGCGGTGCCTGATCCCGATGGACGGCTACTACGAATGGATGCCGGCGGAGAACCCGAAGGGCCGTAAGACGCCGTTCTACCTGCACCGGGCCGACGGCCGGTTGCTGTTGGTGGCCGGGCTGTGGTCGGCCTGGCGCGCCGGCGCATCAAGTGAGTCAATCCTGACCTGCGCCATCATCACCACCGACGCGGTTGACCAGTTGGGCCGGATTCACGACCGGATGCCGCTGCCGATCGCTGAGGCGGACTGGGACCGCTGGCTGGACCCGGACCGGGCCGCCCCCGCCGATCTGCTGGCGGCACGTCCGGACATCAGCGGAATTGAGATCCGCGAGGTGTCGACATTGGTCAACAGCGTCCGAAACAACGGTCCGGAACTGATCGCCCCGGCCGGGTCGGGCAACCAACCGGTCGGTCTGTTCTAGTGGCCGGACCCGCGTTAGCATCGGAACAAAGCAATCCAGCCTGGAGGAACCGACCATGACCGCAGTTGAGCCCAAGGCTTACACCATCACGGTGCACAACCCCGCCGATGGGACGGTGGCCGGCTCGGTGCCGATCGACGACTCCGACACGGTCGCCGCCAAGGCCCGGGAACTTCGGCTGTTCCAGCAGGACTGGGAGGCCATGGGCGGCAATGGCCGCAAGAAGTGGATGCTGAAGTGGCAGGACTGGATCCTGGACAATGCCGACCACCTGACCGATGTGCTGATGTCGGAGACCGGAAAGAGCCGCATCGACGCCGCCCTCGAACCGGTCGGGGTTGCAGACGCCATCAAGTACTGGGCCAACCACGCCGAGGAGTTCCTCGCCGACAAGCACCCCAAGGCGCACAGCCCGCTGTTCAAGGTCAAGAAGCTCACCACCCTGTACCGGCCCTACCCGCTGGTCGGCATCATCGAACCGTGGAACTTCCCGCCGGCCATGCTCGGACTGGACGTGGTGCCGGCGCTGGCGGCCGGCGCCGCCGTTCTTCTGAAACCCTCTGAGGTGACACCACTTTCGGCCGTCGAGTTCGTCCGCGGCTGGAACGAGGTAGGAGCCCCGCCGGTGCTCGGACTGACCACCGGCTACGGTGCCACCGGCGCGGCGGTGATCGACAACGCCGACTATGTGCACTTCACCGGCTCCACCGCCACCGGCAAGAAGGTGGCGGTTGCCTGTGCCGAGCGGTTGATCCCGTTCAGCCTGGAACTCGGCGGCAAGGATCCGGCGATCGTGTTGGCCGACGCCGACGTCGACCGCGCCGCCAATGGCATCGCCTGGGGCGGCATGTTCAACGCCGGCCAGGAGTGCATCTCGGTAGAGCGGGTCTACGTGGAAGCCCCGATCTACGACGAGTTCGTCGCCAAGCTGACCGCCAACGTCAACAAGATCCAGCAGGGCAGCGAGTCCGGCAGCGACTTCACCTACAACACCGGCGCGATGGCCACCGAGGCCCAGCGCGACATCGTCGAACGGCATGTCAAGGAGGCCGTCGCGGCCGGCGCCAAGGTGCTCACCGGCGGCAAGCCCACCGGCGTGGGCACCTTTTTCCAGCCCACCGTGCTGGCCGACGTCGACGCATCGATGACCTGTATCGCCGAGGAGACTTTCGGACCGACCCTGCCGGTGGTCAAGGTGAAGGACGAAGAGGAGGCCATCCGGCTGGCGAACGATTCGAAGTACGGGTTGTCGGCGACGGTGTGGACCGGTGACACCGGCCGCGGGGAGCGGATCGCTCGCCGTCTGGACTGCGGTGCGGTCAATATCAACGACGCCCTGACCAACGTTTTCTGCCCGTCCCTGCCGATGGGCGGCTGGAAGGAATCCGGTATGGGCTACCGCTCCGGCGGGGCCAACGGGCTGATCAAGTTCTGCCGCCAGCAGGCCATCACCGCGCCGCGGATCCCGACCCAGAAGTCGGAGATGATGTGGTACTCCGCGCCTGCCAAGCAGGGCCGCTTCGCACTCGCCGCAATGCGGGCGTTCGCCGGACACGGCTGGCGCAAATTGGGCCGCAAGGGGCTGAAGGGCTGATCGCCCAGGGCGGGCCTAAGGGCTCGCGTACCCCGGCGGGTTGGGGGAGTCGACCCAGAAGTCGACCCCCAACTCAAAGCCGGGCACGCAGTCGTACACCGACAGGTCGGTGACGCCGCTGTCGAGCAGCACGTCCTCGCACAGCAGGGTGTTCCCGGTGAACTCCTTCGCCGGTCGGCTTATCACCGCGTAGGCGGCGTCGGCGTACACCTCGGGCTTGCGGGAGCGCTTCATCGTCTCGTCACCGCCGAGCAGGTTCTGCACCGCCGCGGTGGCTATCGGGGTACGTGGCCAAAGGGTGTTCGAGGCGATCCCGTGCTGGCGCATCTCCTCGGCAATTCCCAAGGCGCACAGCGTCATTCCGTACTTGGCCATCATGTACGGCGTCGGGCGCAGCCACTTGGGTTCCAGCCGGATCGGCGGCGACAGCGTCAGGATGTGTGGGTTCTCCCGGCCCTTCATGTGCGGGATGCACGCCTGGGACACCGCGTAGGTGCCGCGCACCTGGATGCCGTTCATCAGATCGAAGCGCTTCAGCGGCACCTCCTCGACGGAGCCGAGGTTGATGGCCGAGGCGTTGTTGACGCAGATGTCGATGGCACCGAACTGCTCGACGGCCGCGGCGACCGCGGCGGCCACCGAATCCCCGTCGCGCACGTCGCCGACGATCGGCAGGGCCTGTCCGCCGGCGTCCTCGATCTCCTTGGCGGCGGTGTAGATGGTGCCGGGCAGTTTGGGGTGCGGCTCGGTGGTCTTGGCCACCAGGGCGACGTTGGCCCCGTCGGCGGCGACCCGCTTGGCGATCGCCAGGCCGATGCCGCGACTCGCGCCGGAGATGAACATGGTCTTGCCGGAGAAACCGGATGAGGATGCCATGCGCCCGAGCCTATTCGACTCGGGGCACGGCCCGATGCTGGCAGTATTTGAATGCCTGATATCTCAGCAGCGACAGGGGCGACGTGGCTTCGCCGTGCTGGCGTCACGACGCCCCCGACGCCCCGCTGGGAAGCTTGATTTTTTTGATTATTTATCTCGCTCTGGCGGAGCCCGGCGGCCATGAATTTCAGTCCGATCAGGGGTCTGAATTGGCGCTTTCGGATGATTCGACAGAGCTTCTGTGAGTGTCGGCAAAAATCAAACGACAGCAAACTTCCGCGGGTGAAGTGAACACAGCCTCGTCGAGGATGTCGCATTGACCGTTGATGCAGAACCGGGGCGTCATCGGGTGATACGAGGTAACGCGGGCGGCCTGATGCCCGAATCGCGATGAGCATCGAGGCGAGCAAACTGACTCCAAGGTCACAATTCGATAGCCGGGTACGTGGAAAATCGCTCCGAACTCACCCCGGGTGCGATTTAATTTCGGAAAGCCGGAGGGGTCACCGGTTTGGTCCGGTTTCCAGCCAGAGGGTTTGCCGATTGGGTAGGCACCGAAGAACGACCACGCACGGCAGGCACCACCTGCCGCGATCAAGCGTGCGCGCGATCGAGTACGGATTCCGGCTGACTTCGGCACTCTCGAGTCAGGGCAGCTCCCGCAACGTCGGTCGCATCGGCGCGCTAGCTGTCGCTTTGGGCGTCGGATCAGGGATCACCTCGATGCCCGAGTCGTATGCCGATACAACGTGTTCGGCCGGCTCCACTGGCGACTCCTCCCAGGTGTCGTCATCCGACTCGACGATGGCGTCCCGCCCGCCTC
>JAHBAP020000261.1 GCA_018500005.2 Mycobacterium sp.
GGAGCAGCTCGGTAGCTCGCTGGGCTCATAACCCAGAGGTCGCAGGTTCGAATCCTGTCCCCGCTACCAGGTAAAACGGCCCTCGGAGATCACTCCGGGGGCCGTTTTCGTGCCAATTGGTCACACTTTTGGTCACAAGATCTCCTGGGGCTTGGTCACGGGAGCTCGGACGGCGGGACATCGCCGGTCTCCTCCCAGGCGTCCCCGATGAGGAAGTCCGCGGCCTGCTGGGCGGCCTCGTGATCGGCGTCCGATCTCACGTGGGCATACGTCTGCATGGTGAAGCTGACATTGGAATGCCCGATCCGCTCGCTGACCACCTTCATGGCGACCCCGCCCTCCAGGGCCGCGGTGGCGTAGGTGTGGCGCAGGTCGTGGAAGGTGATCCGGGGGACGCCTGCCTCGGAGGCGTACCTCTCGATCAGGTCGACCAGATTCTGCGGGTGCAGCGGCCGGCCGAACTCGGTCGTGAAGACCAAGTCCCCGCCTTCGTAGTCGGGTCCCCGCAGTGCGCGGATCTTGTCCTGCTCGGCGCGCCAGCGCCGCAGGGCCGCGACGGTGCGGGTGTCGATGGCGATGGTCTTGTCGGCGTTGGCCGTCTTGCCGCCGCGCTTGTCGCTGGTGCGGCCGTGCAGCACGATCCGGCTGTCGGCCAGCGTGATCCGTCCGCGGTCGAGGTCGACGTTGCTCCATGTGAGCCCACAGAGATGCCCCCGGCGGATGCCGGTGGTCAGCTCGAGCAAGAAGAGGGCCTTGAGCCGGTCGCCAGGGACGGCCCGCAGGAACGCCTGCGTCTGCGCGGGCGTCCATACCGCTCGTTGTTTGCGTTCCAGCCTCGGCGGCTTGATGACCGCGGCGGGGTTGTACTTGATGTACTTCAGCGCCACCGCGTCCTCGAGCGCCGTGCGCAGCGCGGCGTGAATGTTGCGCAGGGTCTTGGAATCGAGGCCGGGCGGTTTCGGTTGCGGCACGCTGCCGCGCCGATACCGGCGCACCGCTGCGCGCGCGGCGTGGATCGTGGTGCCGCACGCCTCGGAGACCGCGCGCGGGGTCGGCGGCTCGCCGGCGGCGACCCCCGCCGCCCAGAACTCGTACATCGGGCGGTTGTTGTCGCGACGGACCCGGCCTTCCTTGCGCAGGTCGACGTAGAGCTGCAGAATTCGCGATTCGTCGAGCTTCTGCAGCTTCAGGCCGCCGACGCGAGGAAGCACGTAGAGGTTCATTTCGTCGGTGTAGCCCGGGACCGTTGTGGCGCTGGCGTTCAGCTTTTTGAACTCCAGCCATTCAGCGATGAACTCGGCGACCGTCCGGTCCGAGGGGTTGACGAACTTTCCCTGCTGGGCCTCCTCGATCGCCGTCCTCTGGGCGTCGGCGGCTTCTGCCTTGGTGCGAAAGCCACCCTTGGTGATCCAGGAGTGCTTGCCGGTGGCGGGGTTGATCTGCGGGTTACGGAACTTGTAGTACCAAGTCTTGCCGCGCTTCTTGACTGAGCCGTTCATAACCCGAACTTCTTTTTGAACGGCTCGAACAGAATCAGTATCCGGCCGCCCAGGCGCCTGGATTCGATTTCACCGCTCTTAACGAGCCGATAGACGGCGTGGGGCTTCAGCCCGGTAGTCATTGCTGCTTCTAGGACCGTGATGGACACGCGGTCCTTGTTGGGATCGAACATTACGATTCCTCTCTTGGTGTTGATGTTTCTCGTGTTTGCGTTCGAATCACCCCGTGCCGCTTCGGGATCCGGGGGTGTCGATCTGATCGGGGCACCCCACGCATTCCGGTGGGGGAGACTCCCAGATCGAGCGGGAGTACCAGATCGGTCGGGTCCCCGCCCTTATTGGTTGCCGGATGCCGTTGCACGGCAGGGTGGTTGAGCAGGTACCGGCTAGACCGCTGGCTTCCCGACTCGTCGAACTGGTAGTCACGGCTGATGAATCCGCCACGCTCCAGTTCGTTGAGCGCCCGTCGCACGGTGCTTTGGCCGCTCGATGCCGCCTGGGCCAGCTTCCGCATCGACAGCAGGCAAGCGAAGCTGCCGTCAACCTGCAGGGCAAGTTGCAGTAGCACCAGCTTGGCTACGGGCGACCCGATGTCTTGATTCGCCGCCCAGGCAACGGCTTTCGTGTTCACCGTTCCGATATCCTCCCTTCCGTCCGGCCTCGCAAAAGTGTCGGCGAAGCCGGCTTCGCGAAGCGCTACAGCAAACGTAAGGGGAACCCGCTATTTATTGCTGCCACCATCTGGCTCGAATGTGCGAACAGGTGAATGCGGCGGAGATCACCGAGGAGTTCAGCCGTCGAGAATCGCCCGGGCCCGGAGAGTTGCGCGTCAGTAAGCGCGCTGCGCTTCCCGCATGGCAGCCATGAATCTGCTCGCGGCGTTGCGGGCGTAGCCGTACATCCAGTAGCGATCACCGCGGCCTTCGAGAGTCTCGTTGGCAAGAGTCTCCAGCACGGTCGCGCACGCCCGAGGGGAGCCCAAGACGATTTGGGCGGCCTCGGCCGCGGAGACGTATTTGGTGCGAACCTCGACCTGCTTCTCGATACGCACGCGCTCGACGATCCGCTCCACGGGCTTCTCGATGACCTCGGTACGGACCGCAATCGCGCCGCTGGCAGCTGCTCGCCGCTCCTCGTACGCGGCCCGCCGGCATCGCTGGGAACACCACGTCGGCGGCCGCCCCGGACGCGGTGTCGACGGTGGCGCAGGCAGTTTTTCGCCGCATCGGGGGCAACGTTTGTCGGCCACGAGTTGAGATCGTAAAGGGCTCGTATATTTCGTGCGGACGAAATGCCGTTACCGTTCCGTGACCCGGAATGCAATAGGTGTGAGGGAGATAAAGGGGGTGGTTGTTGAACTGCGGCGATGTGGACGATGGGCGACGAGACAACGGGCTGGTGTGGTCGATGCTGAAGAAGAGCGGGAGCGGAAGGCGGACATGCGACGTAGGCATGGTGAGCGAGGTGTGCGAAGAAGTGAGCGAGAAGTAAGGGGAGGTGCCGACCCGGGCGGCGCTGTCACCCCAGGGCTTCGCGGATCGCCTCTAGCGGACCGCCTCGCTCGCGCCACCACCCGATCACAGCGCGGCCGACTTCTTGGCGCAGTTCCTCGCGGCGTTGGCTCTCACGCGTCAGCTCGGCGTCCCGCGCGGCGTTCCAGCGCTCATGCCTCTCGCGGTCGACCCGTCGGGCGTGCTTCCTGCAATTCGCCGACCACTGCCCCTCTCCCAGATAGATCGCTGCCTGTCGGCAGCGGTTCATTCCGTTCTTGCCGCGGATGTCCTGACA
>JAHBAP020000487.1 GCA_018500005.2 Mycobacterium sp.
CGATCTTCTCGACGCCGTGACCCAGCGGATCGCCGACGCCGGCGGTACCGCCGCCGCGATCCCGTGCGATCTGTCCGATCTGGATGCTGTCGACGAACTCGCCGATACCGTCGAGAACCGTTTCGGCGGGGTGGACATTCTGGTCAACAACGCCGGCCGGTCGATCCGCCGACCGCTGGCCGAATCGCTGGACCGCTGGCACGACGTCGAACGCACCATGGTCCTGAACTACTACTCGCCGCTGCGACTGATCCGCGGTCTGGCGCCGGGAATGATCGAGCGCCGCGACGGTCACATCATCAACGTCGCCACCTGGGGTGTGCTCAGCGAGGCTTCTCCGCTGTTCGGTGTCTACAACGCGTCCAAGGCCGCGCTGTCGGCGGTGAGTCGGGTGATCGAAACCGAGTGGGCGCGCAACGGCGTGCACTCCACCACGCTGTACTACCCGTTGGTGGCCACCCCGATGATCGCTCCGACCAAGGAGTACACCGGGATGCCCGCGCTGAGTTCACGCGAAGCCGGGCAGTGGATGATCGACGCGGCGCAGCACCGCCCGATCCGGATCGCCCCCCGCTTCGGGGTCAGCGCCCGGGCACTCGATGTGCTGGCTCCCGGCGTGCTGAACGCGGTTCTCAAGCGTCAGAAGATGCAGCCGTCCTGAAGGGTCAATGCACGCGGCGAAGTTCCGGTAGACACGAAGGATGGAGATCCTCGCCAGCCGGATGCTGCTACGGCCGTCCGACTACCAACGCTCACTGGCCTTCTACCGCGATCTGATCGGTCTGGCGATAGCGCGCGAATACCCCGGCGGCACCGTGTTTTTCGCCGGGCAGTCGCTGATCGAACTGGCCGGTCACGGCCGACCGGATGATGTCGGCGGCAAGTTCGCCGGCGCGCTGTGGCTACAGGTCCGCGACGTCTACGCAGTCCAGGATCTGCTGCGGGAACGTGGGGTCGCCATCGCCCGGGAGGCCCGTAAGGAGCCGTGGACGCTGCACGAAATGCACGTCGAGGATCCCGACGGCGTCACGCTCATTTTCGTGCAGGTGCCCGAAAGCCATCCGTTGCGCCGGGCGGCACCGATCAACTAGACGTGGTCGACCAGTGGCCAACCGACCATGGCCAGGCGTGCCGACACCTGGTTGATCTCTTCGTCGGTGGGTTCCTTTTCGGCGGTCTCCCGGATCGCGTCGCGGATCTGGTCGGCAGTCACCGGATCGTTCGGGTCGCTGTCCTTGAGGACCGAGAATGCCGCCTGCACGACCTCGTCCTCGCTCAGTGAGCGCTTCAGCAATGCGAGCAACGGGAAATAGTCGGTCCGCGAGATGCCGTCCGGATAAACCTGATGCAGCCAGCCCAGGACGGACTGCAGGAACGTCGGGGTCGGAGCCGATTCGGTACCCCCGCCAACCAGTTTGAGGTCGCCGCTCTCCGGGCTGTCAGTCATCAACGCTCACTTCTTGGTTGCGAACGGGAACAGGTCCACGCCCAGGTGAACGCGAATGGTGTTCCGGGTGATCCAAAGGATGGCCACCATGATCACCACCGCAATCAAGACGAACAGAGCCACGCCGATCGCCTTCAACAGGGGGTTCGGCGCACGCATCGTGCCATCGGCGGCGACGCCGCCACCGCCGGCGGAAAAGGCTCGCACTCCGAGTGCGAAGGTCGCCGGCAGTCCGCCGCCCAGGATCAACCCCATGATCAACACCCGCAGCGAAGCTTCGAGGTAATGCATCAGATCTCCTCTCAGGCCGTCTTCTGGCCGCGCTGCCGCGCCTCACGGACGTCGGCCGGGATGACGGAGTTGGTCGAGGAGTCCCACTCGGCGGTGACATTGGAGTGGTCGACCTTGTGCTGCTGGGCACGCCACCACATGTATCCGGACAGGGCGACCAAAATCGCGAAGATCACGATGCTTCCCACCAGATCCGAACTGACCGAACCGATCCCGTGTCCGATCCAGAACGTCAGGGCACCGGCCAGCCCTGCCATCGGCAGGGTGATCAACCAGGCCACCACCATGCGCCCGGCCACCGACCAACGCACCTCGGCCTCCGGCTTGCCGACGCCACTGCCCACGACTGAGCCGGTCGCAACATGCGTAGTCGACAGCGCCATACCCGCGACGCTCGAGGTCAGGATGATCGCCGCGGAGGACGAGTCGGCGGACAGCCCCTGCGGCGCCTCGATCTCGACCAGGCCCTTACCCAGAGTGCGGATCACCCGCCAGCCTCCGAGGTAGGTGCCCAGACCGATGGCCAGCGCGCAACTGCCGATGATCCACAGCGGCAAGCCTTCCTTTTTGACGTCACCGGTCAGGTGGCCGGTGGTCAGCAGCGCCAACGCAATCACGCCCATCGTTTTCTGGGCGTCGTTGGTGCCGTGCGCGAGTGCAACCAGGGAAGCCGTGGCTACCTGACCGCGGCGGAACCCGCGATCGCGACGGTCGCGCGCCATACCTCTGGTGATCCGGAACACCAGCCAGGTGCCGCACGTGGCCACCGTGAAGGCGATCAGCGGGGAGGCGACCGCGGGGATCAGGATCTTCTGGGTCAGCCCGCTCCAGTTGACACCGGCAACGCCCAAAGCGGCCAGTCCAGCGCCGACCAGGCCACCGAACAAAGCGTGCGAGGAACTCGATGGGATACCGAACAGCCAGGTCAGAAGGTTCCACAGGATGCCGCCGATGAGGCCGGCGAAGATAATGAGGAGACCCAGATTCGCATCGACGGTGGGCAGTAGCGCCCCGGTCTTGGTGTCCTGAATCTTCAGAACGTCCTTGGTGACGGTCGCGGCGACCTCAACCGAGAGGAACGCGCCGACCAGGTTGAGAACACCGGCCAGTGTGACGGCGGTTTTGGGCTTCAACGCTCCGGGGGCGATCCAGGGCGCCATGGCATTGCCCGTGTCGTGAAAACCGTTCGTGAAGTCAAACGCCAGGGCCGTCACGACCAACAGCGACAGAATGACCAGTTCGGACCCCATAGCGCCACATTGTGCGCGTTGCGGAATGTTTCCGGACAATTACGGCCAGACAAGTGACCTTCGTCCACCAGCGTGTTTACCCGGTTTAGGGCGATTGTTCACCTACCGTTCATTAAAGGTATACTCGTGATTGGCCGACGGTCCGCCTCGTGACTTCGAGTGGGTCCGGCCGAATGGAGGTGACGCAATGAGTCGACTGTTGAATCGCTTTATGTCCTGGCTCCAGGAGGGTTACCCCAACGGGGTTCCGCCGACCGATCATGTTCCCCTTATCGCGTTACTCACGAGGGAGATGTCCCCCGCCGAGGCCATGGTCATGGCCACCGGCGAGGTGGCTGAATAGCCACACTCCGCGCCCTCGTAATCCCGCCGGGCCCCTCAGCGCTGGCCCTGATGGCGGCACTTGAGGGTGTTCTGGACGGCCGCGACGCGCCCATGGTTCCGGTTCCGGCCGGGGATCTTCGCGTCAGCCAACTCCTCACCTCGTCGTTACGGGTCGGTGAGCAGATCGACGACGACGTCGCACTGGTGATCCCGACCTCCGGCACCACCGGACCGCCCAAGGGGGCGATGTTGACCGCCGCGGCCCTGGTCGCCAGCGCCGCGGCCACCCATGACCGCCTCGGCGGGCCCGGCTCCTGGCTGTTGGCGCTGCCACCGCATCACATTGCCGGGATGCAGGTTCTGGTGCGCAGCGTTCTGGCCGGCACCGTGCCGGCCGAACTCGACGTCTCGGCGGGGTTCGACCCCACCGGCCTCCCCCGCGCCATCAGTGAGCTCGGCTCCGGGCGGCGCTACACCTCGCTGGTGTCCAATCAACTGGTCAAGGCTCTCGCCGAACCTTCCGCGGCCGAAGCACTGGCTGACTTGGACGCTGTTCTCCTGGGCGGCGGTCCGGCCCCGGTCCCCGTCCTGAACGCCGCGGCCGACGCCGGGATCACCGTCGTGCGCACCTACGGTTCGAGTGAGACCGCCGGCGGATGCGTTTACGACGGGATTCCGTTGGATGAGGTGGAGGTGCGCATCGACGATGCCGGCCCGGCCGGCGAAGGCCGCATCGTCATCGGCGGCGCCACGCTGGCCAAGGGCTACCGCAGTCCGCCGCCCGGCCCCGGTCCGTTCGACGAGCCGGGCTGGTACCGCACCGACGACGTCGGGCTCTTCGACGACTCCGGTCGGCTGCGGGTGCTGGGCCGAGCCGACGAGTCGATCAACACCGGTGGGCTGGTCGTCATGCCCGCCGCGGTCGAGGCGGTGTTGTCCCGGTACCCGGGGATCGCGGACTGTGCGGTGTTCGGGGTACCCGACGACCGACTTGGCCAGCGGGTGGTCGCGGCCGTGGTGGTTGCCGCCGCGGCCGTCCCACCCACACTGGAGGCGTTGAACGACTTCGTTGCAGTGTCCCTGGACCGGACCGCGGCACCCCGACAGCTGCACCTGGTCGACGAACTGCCGCGGCGCGGGATCGGCAAGCTCGACCGCCGGGAATTGCGTCGGCGGTTCGGTGCCGATGACGAAACCGTGACGTAAGCGCAGGTCCCGGCATATCGCGGCTACGCTCGACACCGTGACTGCCCGGGTACTGATCGCCGATGACGACGCCGTGGTGCGCGATGTCGTCCGCCGTTACCTCGAGCGTGACGGCCTCGAAGTGCGTGTCGCCGGTGACGGCAACGAAGCCCTGCGGGTACTGGGAACCGAACGCATCGACGTCGCCGTGCTCGACGTGATGATGCCCGGCCAGAACGGCTTGTCGCTGTGCCGGACCCTGCGTCAGGGCGGCGACTACACCGTGCCGGTCATTCTGCTGACAGCCCTCGGCGAGGAGGACGACCGGATAGCGGGCCTGGAGGCCGGGGCCGACGATTACCTGACCAAACCGTTCAGCGCCCGCGAACTCGCCCTGCGGGTGCGTTCGGTGCTGCGCCGCGCCCCGGCGTCGCCGACCACGGTGCCGTTGGACATCACCGTCGGCCAACTAACCGTCTCCACAGCGTCCCGGTCAGTGACCGTCGCCGGTCAACCGGTCGGCCTGACCAACCGCGAGTTCGACCTGCTGCTGTTCTTCCTGACCCACACCGACACCGTGTTCTCCCGGGAGGAACTGCTCAAGCGCGTGTGGAACTGGGACTTCGGCGACCTCTCGACGGTCACCGTTCATGTGAAGCGGCTGCGCTCCAAACTCGGCGACCACCACCGCGTCCAGACCGTCTGGGGTCGCGGATATCTGTGGCAGGGCGCGGCCGGACGTTCAGTTGAATGAGTTGCTGCAGGACGCCCTGCTGGCGCTGGGTTGCTCGCTGCCGGTAGTGCTCCTCGGCGCACTGATCATCCGGCTGGCGCGGTCCTGGTCGCTGACCGTCAGCATGGTGGCATTGGTCCTCGTCCCCACGCTGGCCACCTTGGCCGGAGTTTTCTGCGCCAGCCGGTTCATGACCGAGCCAAATTTTCAGGCCGTCGTGATCGTGCTGCTCGTCGTGGCCATCGTCACGGTTCCCTCCGCGGTCATGATGGCCCGGTACCTGGCCCGAAGGACTGTGTGGGAGAAGGACATTCAGGATGCCGAGGCGGCCGCCGAACAATCCCGCCGGCAGTTGGTGGCCTTCGTCAGCCATGACCTTCGCACCCCGTTGGCCGGGATCAGGGCGCTCGCGGAAGCTATCTCCGATGGGATCGTCCGCGACGACGAAGTCCCGGTCCAGGCCAAGCGGATCGAACACGAGAGCATCCGACTGCAAGAGATGGTCGACGACCTGTTCGAGATGGCCAAGATCAACGCGGGCGCGGTCAACGCGCCTTATGAACGGGTCGCTCTCGACGAGGTGGTCGATGACGTGATGTCGGCCCACGCC
>JAHBAP020000222.1 GCA_018500005.2 Mycobacterium sp.
CGGTCCGGGTGTGCATCGAGGGCGCCGAACGAACACTCACTGCCGGCCAGGGGTGGGTGGTGGACCTGACGTCGGCCGGTTCGGTCACTGGGGCGGGGGCGGTATGAATCGCTCAGGGGCTTCTTCGAAAGCGGCCCTGCAGATGTCACTGCAAAACGCGTAGGTGGAGTTCCCCCAGTTGACCCGGTACGCGACGTCGGGGGTGCGCATACGCATGCCACACACCGGGTCGGTCACTCTGTCGGGATGGGCGCGGCCGCGGTCGCGCACCTCGAGCAGTCGGATCGGATCGGAGATGCCCTTGAGTCGCCGAGGCGGTAGCAGGATGAATTCGGCGTCGAGCAGCTCGCCGGCCTCGCGGTGAAGCTGCTCGGTGACCAGAAACTGGCCGGGGATCCCCGCCGAGGCGACTCTGGCGGCGAGATTGACGGTGCTGCCCAGGTAGTCGCCGTCGCGGTAGAGAACAGCGCCGTAGTGGGCCCCGATATGCAGGGCCGGGAATTGCGGTGCGGTGTCGACGAAGCCATTGATGGCGAGGCCGAATTCGACGGCGCTGGCGGCCCGGGTGAACGTCATCATGAACGCGTCGCCGATCTGTTTGACGATCCGACCCGAATGCCGAGTGGCGTTGTCGCGCACCGTGGTACCGAAGATCCCCAGCACCTCTGCGGCCGCGAGGTCGCCCATGGTGGCAGCCAGCGGGGTGAAGCCGGCGAGATCCACGAACAGCACGGTCGAGTGCTCCTCGCCCGGCACGCCGGATTGTGGCGTGGGCTCATCTCTGAGGTGACGTAGCAATTCCTCCTGGGCGGCGCGCCGGTAGGCCCGGCGGTACAGGTAGAGCGGAGTCTCCTCCAGGAGTCGTCGGGTCGGGGTCGCTAAACGTTCACCGGCGGCGTGGCGCGCCGGGCCGGTGAGTCCTTGTGCCCGGAGGTGATCGTGGACGTAGTCGTGGAAGGTGCGGATCGCGGCGTCGGCGAGGCGTTCGGTCGTGTCGGCGAACACCCGGACGAGCTGAAGCAGAGCGTCCTCGGGAAATCCGTTGTGCAGTGCCTCGGCGATGACCCCCAGCGCCGCCACGTCGGAATCGTTGCCGCACTGCAGATCCCAGTCGACAATGCGGGCGAGTTCATCGACGAGCGGTCCGGGGATATCGAGCTCGGCGGCGATGCGACGGAGGTCTTGTGCGGCGGAGTCCAGGAGCGGCTGTTGGGGAAACGCCGCCAGGAGGTCTCCGTGCGCCGTGCTCGCGGCCAGGAGTTGCTCATCGCCGAATCCGTGGGAACGCGCGTAGTGGATGAGGCGTAATCGCTGCAGTGAATCGGCGGCGAAGGCGCCGTCGGCGTGCCGGTGGAGCAGCCCGGCGGCGGCGTGGCGACAAATCCGGTCCTCGGGTTCGTCGGCGGCCGCGGCGAGGCCCTCCAGCGTCCACGGCCTGGTCATCGGCCCACAGTAGCCAGAGGCGTCTCAGGGCCGTGCCGGTGCGCCGGCGGTGCTGCGGTCTTCGCGTGATGCGTGGTGGGACGGGGTCCGCGCCAGAGCAGCGCTGCCGCCACGACGGCCAGCCCGGCCAGCCATCCCAGCGCGGCCAGCAGAGGCGAGAGCTGGTCGAAGTGTGCTGTGAGTCCGGTGTCGAAGAGCACTTTGGTCCACCCGTAGCCCGGCAGCCCGTGCGCCCATGGCGCCGGGGAGGGGCGAAGCATGGGACTTTGCGCGATGCCGAGGTCGAGGAAGGGAACCAGGAAGGCGATGAAGACCCCGGCGACCCGGCCGAACAGCGGGCCGATGATGACCCCGATCAGGGCGTAGGTGGCGCCCAGGCCGAGGTTGGCTGCGGCGTAGGCCGCCCATTGTCGGGCGCTGAAAACCGTTGCGGTGACGGCAATCGTGGCGGTGACGATCACGACGACGGCGGCCAGCACCACGCTCAGACGGGCGGCGACGGCCACCGCGGTGCCGACCCCGGCGATGCGCAGTCGTCGGTCGCCGGCCGTGGCGTCGGCGACGACGAACATCCCGGCCAGCGCGGCCAGTGATCCGATCGCGATGGGAGCCATGGTTCCGGCGTGCACGTCGGGAAACCAGAACGGCTGAGGGCCGGTCACGCCGTTCTCGGTGACCGCGAGGATGAGCATCCGCGCCGGGGTGGTGGCTTTGGCCAGCAGCACGAACACCGCCGGCACCAGGGCCAGCAGCACGAGCAGCACGGGGTTGCGGCGCAGGTCGACCAGGCCCATCCGCAGCGCGGTGACGAACTGTCCGGGCCGGCGCGGTGCGTGCCGTGAGCGGATGGAGGTCGCGGCCAGCACCGCGGCGCCGGCGATCAGCGCGCCCAGGACCCAGCCCAGCGCGATCCCGAGGTCGCCGGGGCGGCCCCCATGCCGGGAGGGCAGGTCGACCATCCACAGGGTGACGAAATGGGTCGGGAAGAACCGCGAGAGCAGCATGTCGCCGCCGCCGCCGGCGGGGCCGAAGAACACATCGACCATCCAGATGGACAGGATCACCACAGCCCCGTTGACCGGGTTGCTGACCGCTGCTCCCACGAGTGATCCGATGGCCATGTAGATCAGCGCGAACATCAGGGTGCCGGCGATGACACGGCCCGGCTCGGCGACACCGGTGCGCAGTGCCAGGGCGCTCAGCGCCACCACCGAGACCAGAACGGCCAGCAGCAGTCCGGTGCCGGCGCGGGCGGCGATGAGCCGCCGCGGGGACAATCCGGCCAGGATCAGCCGGCGGTCGGCGGCCCGGGCCGAGCGGATCTGGAAGTACATCGCCAGACCGGAGAGGAAGCCGGCCGCCCAGCCCGCGGTGACGGTTTGCAGGGCGGGTCCGATGCTGCCACCGAGCAGTTCCATGGTGTCGGCCAGCGATCGGGCCGCGACCACCACGAACACCAGCGGCACCAGGACCAGAACGATCAGATTGACCGGGTTGCGCACGTAGTCGGTGATGAAGCGCCGGGTGAGAAGCAAAGGGGGACGCCATTGTTGGTGGCTCTTGGCGTTCATGGTGAGGCCGCCCGGCCGTCGCAGAGCCGGCCTTCGCACAGCTGCACGACCCGGTCGAAGCGGTGTTCGTCGGCGACGAAGTGGCTGATGATCAGGACGGTCTTGCCGCGGGCGCGCCGGTCGGCGACCAGATCCCAGAACCGCAGATAGGTGTCCCAGTCGAAACCGGCGTAGGGCTCATCGAGCAGCAGGATCTGCGGGTCGGCCAGCAGTGCCAGGGTGAGGTTCAGTTTGGCCAGAGTGCCGCCGGAGAGCCGATCGGCCCTGGTGCTGGCGTAGCGCTCGTAGCCCAGCGCGGCGTACAGATCGCGGCGGGCACGGCGTTCGGCGTCGTGGGTCATGCGGTAGGCGCGGGCGAACAGTTCGATGTGCTCGTCGCAGGTGAGCCGTTCGTAGACCACCGGCTGCTGGGGGCAGTAGCCGACGATCCCGGCGTGGGTGACTTTCCCGGCGTCCGGAGCCAACTCCCCGACCAGGATTTTCATGATGGTCGATTTGCCCGACCCGTTCTCCCCGACAAGCCCGACAACCTCCCCGGGCTGCAGCACCAAGTCGATGGACCTCAGGACGGGCTGCCGGCCGCCCAACGGCCAGATGCCCCGCCGGAAGGACTTCTCGATCCCGGCGGCGGTGAGCACCGCCGCGGAGTAGCTGCTGTGCCGGACCCCGGCGGACGGTCGGACTGTGCTGTCGTCGCCCGGGTTGTCGGGGTTGTCGTGCACCGCGACTCCTTCCGGGCCTCGTCGCGCGGGTATCGGCCCGCGCCCCAAGCCTATCGAGCGGCGGGAGGCTCCCCGTGAGGGATCTACTATGCAGATTAGTAGAGTGAGGGTGTCAGGGAAAAGGATGAGCCGGGGTGGGTCAGTGGTGTTGAAATCCATCCGCCGAACTGCCTTGGCGGGGGACCTGCCCCGACTGAGGCGGATTCTGGGCGCGGTGCTGGTGGTGATCCTGCTGTCCGGTATCGCGGTCAGCCTGCGATTGGCCCACCACGCCGGTCAGATTGCCGCCTCGGCGCCCTCCTCGACATCAGAGACCGCCGCGCCGCCGATCCCGGCGGCGGTCACGCTCACTCCGGCCGATGGCACCCGGGATGTGGATCCGTTGGCGCCGGTGGCCGTCACCGCCACGGCCGGGCAGCTCGTCGGGGTCGACATGCGCAATGAACGCGGCGTGCGTATCACGGGGGTGATGACCCCGGACAATCTGGTGTGGAAGCCGGGCGTGCCGCTGGGGTACGGCCGAACCTACGGGCTGACGGTGACCGCCCGGGGCACCGATGGTGTGGATCTGGTTCGGGTGTTTGGGTTTTCGACGCTGACGCCGAGCAACCAGACGAAAGTTTCGTTCACCACGACCGGTGGTGCCGCGCTGCGCGAAGGCGGAACCTACGGTGTGGGCACGGTCGTGGTGGCCCGCTTCGACGAGCCGATCCCGGACCGGGCCGCCGCCGAGCGGCAGCTGAGCGTGCGGACCACACCACCGGTGACGGGGTCGTGGTTCTGGCTTGACGATCAGAATGCGCACTGGCGGCCCCCGTCGTACTTCGCGCCGAACACCGTGGTCACCGCGCAGGCGAACATCTACGGTGTGCCGCTCGGTGACGGGCTCTACGGCCAGGAGGACGCCGAGGTCAGCTTCCGCATCGGTGACTCCCACATTTCCGTTGCCAATGACATCACCAAACAGGTCAGCGTGTTCGACAACGGACGCTTGGTGCGAACCATGCCGACCTCGATGGGAATGGGGGGCACCGAGATCATCGGTGACCGCACCATCAGCTTCTGGACACAACCCGGGGTGTACACGGTGATGGACAAGGCCAATCCCGTGGTGATGGATTCCTCCACCTACGGGCTGCCGATCAACTCGCGGCTGGGCTACAAGCAGACCATCAACTGGGCCACCCGCATCAGCACCGATGGTATCTACCTGCACGAGCTTGAGGACACCGTGTGGGCCCAGGGCAATACCAACGTCTCGCACGGCTGTTTGAACCTCAACGGCGACAACGCCCGATGGTTCTTCGACTTCTCCCAACCTGGCGATGTTGTCGAGGTTCGCTATAGCGGTGGGGAGCCGCTGCAGGTCTGGCAGAACGGGGATTGGAGTGTGCCATGGAACATTTGGCAACAGGGCAGCGCGCTGGGCAAGTGAGCGTCGCCGCCTCTACTATGTCTGCTAGTAGGACGGGTGGGATAAGGATGGCCGTAGTGCGTGGTTGGACCTGGCGCCAGTGGCTGGCCGCGGTAGCCGCCGGGGTCGTCGTCGCTGCCGTCGTCGGCGTGCCCAGCGCCCTGGTGCCCAACCCGTGGTATGTGAGGATGACTCCGCCGCCGGGCTGGAGCTATGCCGCGTGGGTGTCTTCGGCGGTGCTCACCGGGTTGTTGGCAGCGACCTACGTCCCGCGACGCGGCCTGCCCAGCAGGGTGCCGTCGCCGTCGCCGGCCCGGGTCGGGGTGGGGGCCAATATCGCCGCGTTCCTGGCCGTCGGCTGCCCGGTCTGCAACAAACTCGTCGTCGCCGCGGCCGGAGCCAGCGGTGCCCTGGCGTGGTGGGCGCCGCTGCAGCCCCTGGTCGCGGTGGTGTCGGTGGCACTGCTCGGCTGGGCGTTGTGGACCCGTCTGGCGGCAGGGCCGGCGTGCCCCGTGCCCCCGGCCGGTGCTGGGGCACCCACTGTCGGCGATGCGGGGATGCTGCGATGAGCGCCGCCAAGTCCGCGGGCCGCGGCGGCCGGCGCAGTTCGGCCCCGGTGCACGGGTTCGGCGAACTGGAGGCGGCGATCATGGAACTGGTGTGGGCCTCGGACACGGCGGTGCGGGGGCGCGACGGTGGGGGGGGACTCGAGGCGGCCCGCAAGCCCGCCTACAACACGGGGGTGACCGGGGTGGACAACCTCTATCGCAAAGGCTGGCTGAGCCGGCAGTCCGAAGGACGGGCCTACACCTATCTGGCCACCCGCAGTCGCATCCAGGCGGCCACCGACGCGGTGCGCGATCTGTTGGCGAATACCGGTGATCCGACCGCCGCGCTCCTGCATTTCGCCCGGGGGGCCACCGAAGCGGAGTCCAATGCGTTGACCCGCGGGCTCAAAGAGCGGCGCCGACGGTGAGCCTGGTTCTGGCGTGGACGCTGACGGGCCTGCTGGTGGGCGTGGCGGCACCGCGGGGACTGTTCTGGTTGGTGCGCCGGGGCGTCGATGCGGCGCTCGTGTTGGTGCTGTGGGCGCTGGCGGTGACCTTGACCGTCGTTGCGGTGATGTCGCCGGCGCTGGCGGAGATGGTGCACCGATGCTGGCTGATCCAGCATCACGGCGAGGCCGGCAGCGGTGGTTCGGTGCTCGCCGTCCTCAGTGCTGTCGCGACGGGATTCGCGGTGGTTCGCGGGGGACTGCAACTGCGCCGCCTCACCGGTCAGCGACACGACCTGCATGCGCGGCACACCGAGCTGGCATGGCTGGTGTCCGGTGCTCGACCAGGTCCTGGTTCGGTGCTCTGGTTGCCCGCGGCAGACCCCCTCGCCTACAGCGTCGCCGGTGATCCGCCGCTGATCGTGGTCACCACGGGCGTTCGGGACCGGTTGGCGGACAACGCTGTTGATGCAGTGGTGGCCCACGAACGCTCCCACAACGAGCGGGGGCATCACCTGCTTGTGGCGCTGGCACATGCCGCCGCCGCGGGCATGGGTTGGCTGCCGTTGATGCGGCTGTCTCCGTCGCTGATCCGCATCGCCGTCGAGTGTGACGCCGACACGCATGCGGCCCGCCAGTACGGAAGCGCCAGTGTCCGCCAGGCACTGCAGGTCGTCTCTGAAGGCCACTCGCCCGCCGCCGCACTGGGCATGGGGGATGGGGAAGCGGTCCGACTGCGCCTGGAGCGGCTGCATCGGCACAGTTGCCCCGGCGATCACGGCGAGGTGCCGTCGCGATCGGCGGCGGCGCTGTGCGGCGCGGCGCTGATCAGTGCCGTCCTGGTGGCCGGCGCCTTCGCCGTCGTCACTGCGTTGACGGCCTGCGGTACGGCATAGCGCTCACCCCGACGGCGCGGAGGGGTGCCGGGTCCCGCGGCCAATGCGCGGCAGGAACGCCGGTGTTCGCCGGGCATAGTCATCCCACTCGGTTCCACAGCGTGCGGCCATCTCCTTTTCCTCGCTGTGGGCAAGGCGGGCATAGATGATCAGCAGGATCGGAAACATGATCAAGGTGGGGATGGTGGGCCACTGCAGGAGGAACCCGATCATCACCAACACGAAGCCGTCGTACTGCGGATGGCGAACCCGCCGGTAAGGGCCGGCAGTGGCCAACCGGCCGGATCGGGCAGCCTCGTGGAGGTGGCGCCAGGCGACCGCGATCAGCCAGAATCCTCCGCCGATGGCCAGGTAGCTCGCCAAGTGAAAAGGGCTCAGGTGCGGATCGGCGTTCCAGCCGATGAGGTCATTCCACAGATGCCCTCCCGCGTGCGTGTCCCGCAAGAGGGGAAACCGCGATCCCAAGATGCCGCCGAGCAGATAGACCGTCAGGGGAATGCCGTACATCTCGGTGAACAACGCCACCAGGAACGCGGTGAAGGCTCCCATGGCACGCCAGTCGCGCGTGGTGGTGGGATGGAAGAAACTCGCGGCGAAGATCGCAAACAGCAGGGTGTTGAGGATGACCAACGGCCAGAGCCCGTAAGCGGCGTCAGCCATCGCCGACATCCCCCTTCCGCCCTGTTCGGGCCGCTGTGTCGGAGGGTCTCTCGGAATCGAGCCCTACCGGTTGTCTGCCGGGTACCCGGTTTGTTCCCCCGCAGGCCCCGACGGGCCGATCGCGGTGCGGTAACGACCCGGCGCCAGGTCGGCCGCGCCACCGATTAGGGCCCGATCCGCTGTCTAGAATCGGGGTCACTGTGAGAACCGTGCACGCCGGCTTCGCCGCACGCCGCAACATCGTTGCGGCGATGGTGATCGCGTTGTTGGCGTTGCTGTTTGGCTCGCAATGGGACATCGCGGCGACCCGCGTTCTGCCCGTGCACCATGACGGCCCGGTGGTCGTCGCCGGTCCCTCCGGGCACCTGAGCGCATCTGCGGTTCACGCCCACATTCAGGCCGCCGATCACGCGGTGCCCGACGGTGTCGGCGATATCACCGGGACCCGCGGCCGGATGGTTCTGGCCATGTTGGGCGTGGTGCTGCTGGCGGGGGTGTCGGGGTGCTGCGACTGGTGGCTGCGAGGCCGGCTGGGTCGGGCGCCGCCGAGGTTCTGGGCCGGTGTTGTCGCGGGTCGGGTGTTGTTGATCCGCTTGTGTATCTCGCGTCGCTGATCGGGTAGCGCCAGGCCGTCGGCACCTTCTGGTGCGGCGGGCCGGTGTTCGTTTCCCTTGTTCAGCCCGCCGCGCTGCGCGCGGCGTCGACGCGAAAGCGACCCATCATGAATCCTGTCTTGTCCCGTTCGACCCTGTTTGACCATTCCGACCACGACCTGAGCCGCAACCAGCGGCCCGCGACGATGGTCGGCCGCACGCCCGTGCTGCGCATCACCGCCCCGTTCAGTGGTGAGGATCGCGGCTTCTGGGCCAAATTGGAGTCCTTCAACCCCGGTGGGGGGATGAAGGATCGGCCTGCTCTGCA
The DNA here is from genome assembly GCA_018500005.2 of Mycobacterium sp. Classification (GTDB taxonomy): domain Bacteria; phylum Actinomycetota; class Actinomycetes; order Mycobacteriales; family Mycobacteriaceae; genus Mycobacterium. Next base: position 8,622 of record JAHBAP020000222.1, read on the forward strand.
CATGGTGCAGCAGGGCCGCCGGCGTGGGCTGCTACGCCCGGGGGCGCGCATCGTGGAATCCACCAGCGGCACCTTGGGGCTGGGGCTGGCGTTGGCCGGCATGGTCTACCGGCATCCGGTGACCCTGGTGGCCGACCCGGGGATGGAGCCGATCATCGTGCGGATGCTCACCGCCTACGGCGCGCAGGTCGACATCGTGACCGAGCCTCATCCCGAGGGAGGATGGCAGCAGGCCCGGTGCGACCGGGTGGCTCAGATCCTGGCCGCTGAACCCAACGCCTGGTATCCGAATCAGTACGGCAACCCCGACAATGTGGCGGCCTACGCCGGGCTGGCACACGAGTTACACGAACAACTCGGCGTGATTGACGTTTTGGTGTGTTCGGTGGGCACGGGCGGGCATTCGGCCGGGGTTGCCCGCGTCCTGCGCCGCTACAACCCGAAGCTGCGGCTGATCGGCGTGGACACCGTCGGGTCGACGATCTTCGGCCAGCCGGCGAGCTCCCGGCTGATGCGGGGTCTGGGGTCAAGCATCTATCCGGCCAATGTCGACTACGGGGCGTTCAGCGAGGTGCACTGGGTGGCTCCGGCCGAGGCGGTGTGGGCCTGCCGGAACCTGGCCGCCAGCCACTTCGCCACCGGAGGGGGGAGTGTGGGGGCGGTAGCGCTGGTCGCCGGCTGGGCCGCCCGGACGTCGCGGCCGGGCGCGACCATCGCCGCGGTCTTTCCCGATGGCCCGCAACGCTATTTCGACACCGTCTACAACGACGACTACTGCCGTCACCATGATCTGCTCGGTGTCGAGCCTGCCACCGAGCCGCACACGATCGCCCATCCCGCCGAGGCTGTGGTGGACTCCTGGACCCGCTGCGCGACAGTCGTCAACCCGACCGGGGCGGTGCGGTAGTGGACACCGTGCGGGAGTTCCGCAGCTTCGGCTGGCCCAGCCGGCTGCTGATGATCAACCAGTTCGGCATCAACCTCGGCTTCTACATGCTGATGCCGTATCTGGCCGGCTACCTGGCCGGCCCGCTCGGGCTGGCGGCCTGGGCGGTCGGGCTGGTGCTCGGGGTGCGCAACTTCTCCCAGCAGGGCATGTTCATCGTGGGCGGCACCCTGGCCGACCGGCTCGGCTACAAGCCTCTGATCGTGGCCGGCTGTCTTTTGCGCCCCGCCGGTTTCGGGCTGCTGGTGTTCGCCCATTCGCTGCCGGCGGTGCTGATCGCCTCGGCGGCAACGGGTTTCGCCGGGGCGCTGTTCAACCCGGCGGTTCGGGCCTACCTGGCCGCCGACGCCGGGGGGCGCCGGGTGGAGGCGTTCGCGGTGTTCAACGTCTTCTACCAGGCCGGGATCCTGGCCGGGCCGCTGGTCGGCCTGGTGTTCATGGCGGTGGACTTCCGCTTCGTCGCCGCCGCGGCGGCACTGGTGTTCGGTGTGCTGACCGTGGCGCAGCTGTTCGCCCTGCCGGCGCGAGAGTGCGGGCCCGCCGAGGCCGCCACCACGATCGTGCAGGATTGGCGCTCGGTGCTCGCCAACCGGTCCTTCCTGCTGTTCGCCGCGGCGATGACAGGCTCCTACGTGCTGTCCTTCCAGGTGTATCTGGCGCTGCCGCTGCAGGCCGGACAGATAGTGCCGCAGCCGGCCTCGATTCTGGTCGCGGCGGTGTTCGTCGTCTCCGGGGCGGTGGCGGTGTTCGGCCAACTGCGGATCACCCGCTGGTGTGCGGTCCGGTGGAGCGCGGCCCGATCACTCACGGTGGGCTTGCTCGTGATGTCGCTGGCCTTCGTGCCCCTCATCGCCGTCCCGAGTCCGGCACCGTGGGGGACAGCGGCGGCGGCCGCGGCGCTGCTGATCGCCGCGGCCCTGCTCGCACTCGGCTCGGCTGCGGTGTTCCCCTTCGAGATGGACACCGTGGTCGGCCTTGCCCGCAACCGGCTGGTCGCCACCCACTACGGCTTCTACAACACCATCGTGGGAACGGGAATCCTGCTGGGCAACCTCGCTACCGGCACGCTGATCCAGGTCGCTGAGCGCCTCGGCGCCCACCAGCTCACCTGGGCGGTGCTCGGTCTGATCGGGCTGGGTTCGGCCTACGCTCTGCACCGCCTTGAGCGCAGCGGCCGACTTCAGGTCCCCGCCGAACCGGTACTTCACGAGTCGGTCACCTGAGCGCGTCATGCACGGGACGGCCGCGTGCGGGCCGCGGTTAGGGTCGGTGAGTGAACCCATCACAGTGCCCGAGGCCGGTGCAACAGCCCGGCGCCGAGAGCCCCCGACGCCCTGTCACGGTGATGTCGTTGGATCTGTTCGGTCTGGCGTTCGCGTTGTTCTGCTTCGCGTGGAGCCTGAGTCCGTCTCTGCTGCCCAGAGACTGGGTGTTCCAGGGCATCGTCAGCGGCATCGCGAGCGTGACCGGATACGGCGCCGGCCTGATGCTGGTGTTCCCGGTGCGGCGGTGGATCGAGCCCAGGGTGTTCTGGTGGCCACAGCAGCGCCGCTTCCAGGTGGCAGCCGACATGATCGGGATCGTGCTCGCGCTGGCGACGGTGACCACCACGCTGCTCGTGGCCGGCCGCTGGCAGCGCGACATCGACGCGCTCATGGGCATGGCGCCGATGGTCACCGTTGCCTATCTGCGCACCGGGCTCATCAGCATCGCGATCTTCGTCATTGTTCTGGCGGTGGCCCGCGCCTTGCGGTGGGCCGCGCGCCGGCTTGCGCGGCTGGTGATCGTCCCGCTGCACGCGCCGGCCGCCCTCGCCCCTGCCGTCGCGC
>JAHBAP020000004.1 GCA_018500005.2 Mycobacterium sp.
GCCCGGTCGCCCTCAGCGCCGTAGTACCGCAGGATCTGGGCGGCGCGGCGAACCTCGCCGACCCCTTCCATCCGGGTCTTGCCCTCCTCGATGGCCAGTGGGTTCGTGACCGGGCTGGACGCGGAGCGAGCAGCGGCCGCACTGCGCTGGGAGGCCCACACCCCGTGGGCGCGGGTCTTCGAGAAGCTGTCGACCCATCCCCTCGTCGGGCGCCGGATCGCCGCAGCCGCCTCCGCCCGAGGCGTCCCGGTACAAGCAGAAATGGGCGGCAAGAATGCCGCCGTCGTTCTCGATGACGCCGACTTCGACTTGGCGCTGGAGCAGGTGATGCTCGGGGCATTCCGGTCGACGGGCCAGAAGTGCACCGCCACATCACGATTGATTCTCACCGAAGGGATCGCCGAGAGGTTTGTGGCGGCCCTGGTGGCGCGCGCCGATGGCTTGGTGGTCGGCGACCCCGCCGACGACCGCACCCAGATGGGACCGGTCATCGCGGGTTCGGCGCAGTCGACGATCACCGCTGGAATCGACACCGCGAAGTCGCAGGGCGCGGCCGTGCTGGCCGGCGGCGGGGCATACAGCGATGGGCCGTTGTCTGAGGGGTACTTTGTCGCGCCGACCGTCGTCGAACTGGACGGCCCGGCCGACATCTGGACCGAGGAACTGTTCGGACCCGTGCTGGCGGTGCGACGCGCACGCGATGCCGACGAGGCTTTCGCGTTGGCCAACGACAGTGAATTCGGTTTGAGCGCAGCGGTGTTCACCCAGGACCTGACCCGGGTGATGCAGGCCATGGAAACCGTGGACGTCGGGGTTCTGCACGTCAACTCCGAGTCCGCCGGTGCGGATCCGCACGTGCCGTTCGGCGGGGCGAAGAAGAGCGGTCTGGGCCCCAAGGAACAGGGCGCCGCGGCGCGGGAGTTCTTCACGCACACCACGACCGTCTATCTGCGCGGCGGGAAACCCGGGGTATGAGCCCGGGCGCACTCGACGGCATCGTCGTCGTTGATTTTTCCCGGGTGCTGGCCGGGCCCTACGCCACCATGCTGCTCGGCGACTACGGCGCCGAGGTGATCAAAGTGGAGCGCCCCGGTGTCGGTGACGACACCCGCGCTTGGGGCCCGCCGTACGACTCCGCCGGCGTCGCGACCTACTTCAACGCGATCAATCGGAATAAGCGCTCGGTGACGTTGGACCTGGCCACGTCGTCCGGTGTTGCCGAGGCACGCGAGCTGGTCGCCGGCGCGGACGTCGTGGTGGAGAACTTCCGTCCCGGCACCATGGAACGCCTCGGCCTGGGCTACGACGACCTGCGGCTGACCAAACCCGGCCTGATCTATTGCTCCATCACGGGTTTCGGCCGCTACGGCGGGGCGGCGATGCCCGGCTACGACCTGCTGGTGCAGGCCGTTGGCGGCCTTATGAGCGTCACCGGACCGGCGCCCGGTGCACCGACCAAGGTGGGAGTGGCACTGGTCGACGTGCTGACGGGCCTGCATGCGCTGTCCGGAATCCTGGCCGCTCTGCACCACCGTGACCGGACCGGCGAAGGCCAGCGCGTCGACACGAACCTGCTGTCGTCGCTGCTGTCCTCGATGGTCAATCAGGCCTCCGGATATCTGGGCGCGGGCGTGGTGCCGGGCATCATGGGTAACCGCCACCCCAGCATCACGCCGTATGAGACGTTCGAGACCACCGACCGGCCGATCGCGGTGGCGGTCGGCAACGACAAGCAGTTCGCGGCGATCGCCGACCGACTCGGCGTCCCGGAAGTCCTCAGCGACAGCCGCTTCGGCTGCAACGCCGACCGGGTCGCCAATCGCGACGCGTTGTGCGCGATCCTCAGCGATGTCTTCCGCACCCGCGGGGCCGACCACTGGCACCAGATGCTGACCGAGGCCGGCGTGCCCGCCGGTCCGATCAACGATCTCGCGGAGGCGTTCGAGTTCGCCGATCGACTCGGCCTGCACCCGGTCGTTCCGGTGCCGGGCACCTCCACCCCACAGGTCGCCAACCCGGTCGGACTCTCAGCCACCCCCGTCACCTACCGCCTGGCACCCCCGGCACTGGGAGCGGAAGCGAAGTCCTGATGGTCACCGTCAGCTGGCTGGCCCGTCAGGTCGACCTCGGGCTCACCGTGGTGGCCGGCGCGCAGCACACCGACCGTACGATCCTCTGGGCACACGCCATCGAACTCACCGACCCGGCGCCATACCTGTCCGGTGGCGAACTGGTGATGACCACGGGGATCAGCGTCGGCAAGACCAGGAAAACGCAGTACGACTACGTGGCCCGACTGGTGGGGGCTGATGCCGCGGCGCTGGCCTTCGATACCGGCACGAGTTTCCGGCAGGTTCCCGACGGAATCCTCGCTGCCGGAGACGAACTCGGGCTGCCGGTGCTGCGGGTACCGGCGTCCACCCCGTTCATCGCCGTCACCCGAGCCGTCATCGACGCGATCAACGCCGATCAGCTGAAGTCTGTGCAGCGCACCGTGGAACTGCAGGAGCGGTTGGCCCGAGAAACGCTGCGGGACGGCATCCCGGCTCTGGTCGATTCCCTCAGCCGGGCGCTGTCGGCAACCACGGTCGCGTTGTCGACCGACGGCCGCCTGCTCGCCGGCGGGGGGACCGACAC
>JAHBAP020000383.1 GCA_018500005.2 Mycobacterium sp.
CGCGGCTCGTCCCGAACCCCGTGTTCGGCCAACGCCAGGGCCGGGTGAGGCGATAGCGTCGAGGATTCCAACTGCGTTCGCAGCAAGGACTTTTGGATCTCATGGTGACGGGCCGCACCGATGAGGTGGGCGGCCGCGCCCCGGCTCGGGCAGGCACTCGCCGGGGAGCACAACGCGGCACTGGCAATGCCGGACAGCGCCGCAGCACTGGTCACCCTGGCCGCGCTGAGCAGCGGCGATTCCGCCCGCGCGCGCAGCGTTGCAGACCGGGCGATCCGCAACGACCGCTCGCGGCAACTGTTCGGCGCGCGGCACCGGCTGCTGCGAGGTTGGTCGAGGATGCAGGACGGGCAACTGACCGGGGCCACCGCCGACGTCGAGGGCCTGCGGGGTTTACGCGGACGCGACGCGCTGTGGGCGGCCGCACTGCGCGCCGGCATCGCCCGCCGCAGCGGTGACACCGGTGCCCTGCAGGCCCACTGGTCGGCGGGGATGGACGTGCTGGCCGAGTATTCAGTCGACCTGTTCTCATTGCTGCCGCTGGGCGAGTTGTGGATCGCGGGCACCCGGCTCCGGCAGCAGGACCGCCTCGCTCCGGCACTTGAGCAAGGCTTCGGGGTACTCGGCGAACTGCCCGAGCCGACCGCGTGGGCGCCGCTCCTGCACTGGGCAGGGGTACATGCGGGCATCCTGGCGGGAGATCCTGCCGCGGTGGCTCCGCACGGACAGGCCCTGACCGCGCTGGCCGAACGCAGCCCGTTGGCCGCCGCACTGGCCGCCGCCGGCCGCACCTGGTTACAGGTACTGGCCAATCAGGTCAACGCCGACGACGTCATCACGGCCGCCCGCGGCCTGGCCCAGTTCGGACTGACCTCGGATGCCACCCGACTGGCCGCTCAGGCAGCCCTACAGGCCCCGGACCCGAGGATCTCCGGACTGATGCTGCAGGCTGCGCGGGACCTCAAACTCAGCGCCGGGGCCGACGCCGAACCATCACCCGACGCTCCCGAGCGTCGGCCGCGCCCCGTCGCCGCGACGCTGTCCGACCGGGAACGGGAGGTGGCCGAACTACTGCTGCTCGGCATGCCCTACCGGGATATCGGCGCCCAGCTGTTCATCTCCGCCAAGACCGTCGAGCATCACGTGGCCCGCATCCGGCGGCGACTGGGGGCGAACTCACGCTCGGAGATGCTGTCGACGCTACGGGCCCTGTTGGCGCCTGACCACGACCAACAAGCCGGCTGATCGAGCACGACTACCCCCGAAAAGGTGACCGATTCGAGACCTGCCTCGCGCGAGGAGTGCCCGAGGTGCGACTATAAGCAGTCGACATGCACAAGTTACTCACGAGTAACAAAAGTGAAGTTACCGCCCGGTAACCAACAATCTGAAGAGGGAAGTCGTGGAAACGCAGACTCTCATCCGGCTGATCATCGGCCTCGCCATGACCGCCGTCGTCGCTGTACTCGCTCTCAAGCGGATCGGGTATCTGACCAAGCTCATCCGGTCGGGCCAGCCCACCGCTGACGAGCGGGGCCGCAAGAACCATCTCGGTGAGCGGATCGGCAACCAGATCAAGGAGGTGTTCGGCCAGACCCGACTGCTGCGCTGGTCGATTCCGGGTATCGCGCACTTCTTCACGATGTGGGGCTTCTTCATCCTGGCCACTGTGTACCTCGAGGCCTACGGCGTGTTGTTCGATCCCAAATTCCACATCCCGTTCGTCGGCAAGTGGGCGATCCTCGGCTTCCTGCAGGACTTCTTCGCCGTGGCGGTGCTCGCCGGCATCACGATCTTCGCGATCATCCGACTGCGATCGGAGCCCAAGGAGTACGGCCGCGCCTCGCGCTTCTACGGCTCGCACACCGGCGGCGCCTGGCTGATCCTGTTCATGATCTTCAACGTCATCTGGACCTACGCACTCTTCCGCGGCGCGGCGGTGGCGGTCGGCAATCTGCCGTACAACAAGGCGGCCTTCTTCTCGCACGCCATCGGCGGCCTGCTCATGCCACTGGGAACCCACACCAACGAGATCATCGAAACCGTCGCCCTGCTTCTGCACATCGGCGTGATGCTGGTGTTCTCGTTGATCGTCCTGCATTCCAAGCACCTGCACATCGGCCTGGCCCCGCTCAACGTCACGTTCAAGCGACTGCCCAACGCACTCGGTCCGCTGCTGCCGATGGAGTCCAAGGGCGAATACATCAATTTCGAGGATCCCGCCGAGGACGCGGTGTTCGGTCGCGGCAAGATCGAGGACTTCACCTGGAAGGGCTACCTCGACTTCACCACGTGCACCGAATGCGGCCGATGCCAGTCCCAGTGCCCGGCGTGGAACACCGCGAAGCCGTTGTCCCCCAAGATCGTCATCATGGACCTTCGCGACCACCTGTTCGCGAAGGCGCCCTATATCTTCGGTGACAAAAAGGCCGACACCGACACCCTCACCGACACCGAGGGCGGCTTGGAACTCGGCCACGACAACCCGCACCACGTGCCGGAGTCCGGCTTCGAACGGGTGCCCGCCGACTCGCCATTGCAGGCCACCCGTCCACTCGTCGGTGACGCCGCGTCGCTCGGTGTGATCGACCCCGATGTGCTGTGGTCCTGCACCACCTGCGGTGCGTGCGTCGAGCAATGCCCAGTGGATATCGAGCACATTGATCACATCGTTGATATGCGCCGTTACCAGGTGATGATGGAGTCGGAGTTCCCCGGTGAACTCGGCGGCCTTTACAAGAACCTGGAGACCAAGGGCAATCCGTGGGGCCAGAACTCCAAGGAGCGGCTGACCTGGATCGACGAGGTCAACTTCGACGTGCCGGTCTACGGCAAGGATGTCGATTCTTTCGCCGGCTTCGAGTACCTGTTCTGGGTCGGCTGCGCGGGCGCACTCGATGACCGAGCCAAGAAGACCACCAAGGCCGTCGCCGAACTGCTGGCCGCGGCAGGCGTGAAATTCCTCGTCCTCGGCGACGGCGAAACCTGCACCGGCGACTCAGCCCGTCGCTCCGGAAACGAATTCCTGTTCCAGCAGTTGGCATCTCAGAACGTCGAGACCCTCAACGACCTGTTCGAGGGCGTCGAGCGGGTCGACCGCAAGGTCGTCGTCACCTGCCCGCACTGCTTCAACACACTGGGCCGGGAGTACCCACAGGTCGGCGGCAGCTACACGGTTCTGCACCACACCCAGCTACTGAACCGTCTGGTGCGCGACAAGAAGCTGATCCCGGTCCAGAGCGCGAACGGCTCGGCTGGCACGCCCACCTACCACGACCCGTGTTACCTGGGTCGGCACAACAAGGTCTACGAAGCCCCCCGCGAGCTGATCAGCGCTTCTGGCGCAACGCTGACCGAGATGCCGCGGCATGCCGAACGCGGATTCTGCTGCGGCGCAGGCGGTGCCCGGATGTGGATGGAGGAGCACCTCGGGGAGCGCATCAATCAGAACCGGGTCGACGAGGCCCTCACTCTCGATGCGACGACCATCGCCACCGGCTGCCCGTTCTGCCGCGTGATGCTCACCGACGGAGTCGGCGACCGCGGGAAGGCCGAGGAGGTCGAAGTGGTCGACGTGGCCCAGCTGCTGCTGGGATCCCTGGACCGCAACACCGTCACGCTTCCGGAAAAGGGAGCCGCGGCCGCGTTGGCCGCGGCTTCGGCACCCGCGATCAAGCCGGCCGCGCCGAAGACCGAGACCGCACCGGCACCCGTGCCGGAACCGGTGGCCGCCGCACCGGCAGCCCCTGCTGCCGCCGCTCCTACCGCTCCTACCGCTCCTGCCGCCCCGGCCAAGGGCTTGGGCATCGCGGCCGGGGCCAAGCGGCCGGGAGCCAAGAAGGCCGCACCGGCCACCACCGAGGCTGCAGCACCGGCTGCACCGGCGGCCGAGACAGCAGCTGCTCCGGCGGCTCCCGCCGAACCGGCCGCTCCGGCCGCACCGGCGGCACCGGTCAAGGGACTCGGTATCGCGCCGGGCGCACGGCGCCCGGGAGCGAAGAAGGCTGCTGCCGCCCCGGCGGCTGAAACAGCACCAGCCGCTGCTCCGGCCGACCCCGCGCCGGCAACCGAGAGTGCGCCCGCACCGGCTCCCCAGACCGACGCTCCCGAAGTCCCACCGGTCAAGGGACTTGGCATCGCCAAGGGCGCCCGCCCGCCGGGCAAGCGCACCTAAGCCGACGCGGCTGCTGCCAGATCAGCCGATCTTGGTCAGCTGCACCGGGAACTGGGTGACCTGCCCGCCCGGGCACTCACCGTTGGAGTCGGCGATCACCGTGCCGGCCAAGGTGTTGGCGTCGATCGAGTATCGGATGACAACGGCCGCGTAGTTCCCGTCGCCGCAGACCACGCCATCGGGCTTGGTCACGTTGAAGTTCCAGCGCCCGTTAGACAAGGTCGCAACGCTGGTCCATCCGCGGTTGCTGACCAGGCTGGCGGTGCATCCCTCGGTGGCGCAATTCGCGATGGCCGTCACGTAGAACTGGTCGGCACCTCCGAGCGCCGCATACTTTCCGTTCAGGCCCGCCGGGTCGGCCATTGCGGGAGCCGCGAGGGCCAGCGTGGCTGCGGTGAACACGCCCGCCGTCGCCAGTGCGCGTGTGGTGAATCGATCCATGTTCTTCTGAGCCTCCTGTGACAGTTGAAGCGAAGCTAACAGTGCCGGGACCTGGTAATTAAGGGCCGTTTCCGGCATGTAGCAAAACCGAGTGAAAGATGTGACTGGAAAATGGTTTGAACTGTCGTGGGAGAATCTTCGATGTGACGACCCATCAGTTGCCGTGGCAGGGCACCAGCCACCACCCGCGGCCGCGGACGTTTGCGCAGTCCACCAAACTGCAGGACGTTCTCTATGAGATCCGCGGACCGGTGCACGATCACGCCGCACGCCTGGAGGCCGAGGGCCATCGCATCCTCAAACTGAACATCGGCAATCCCGCCCCGTTCGGCTTCGAGGCCCCGGACGTGATCATGCGAGACATGATTCAGGCGCTGCCCACCGCGCAGGGTTACTCAGATTCCAAGGGCATCCTGTCCGCCCGTCGGGCGGTGGTTACCCGCTACGAGTTGGTGGACGGGTTCCCCCGCTTCGACGTCGACTCGGTGTTCCTGGGAAACGGTGTCTCCGAACTCATCACGATGACACTGCAGGCACTGCTGGACAATGGCGACCAGGTCCTTATCCCGGCGCCGGACTACCCGTTGTGGACGGCGTCGACGTCACTTGCCGGCGGCACCCCGGTGCACTATCTGTGCGATGAGACCATCGGCTGGCAGCCCGACATCGCCGACCTGGAATCAAAGATCACCCCCCGAACCAAGGCACTGGTGGTGATCAACCCGAACAACCCGACCGGCGCCGTCTACAGCCGGGAAGTGTTGCAGCAGATGGTCGATCTGGCCCGCAAGCACCAACTGCTGCTACTCGCCGATGAGATCTACGACAAGATCCTCTACGACGACGCCCAGCACACCTCACTGGCCACCCTGGCACCTGATCTGCTGTGCCTGACGTTCAACGGGCTGTCCAAGGCCTACCGGGTGGCCGGCTACCGCTCGGGCTGGCTGGTGATCACCGGACCAACTGAGCACGCGACCAGTTTCATCGAGGGCATCAGCCTGCTCGCAAATATGCGGCTGTGCCCGAATGTCCCTGCGCAACATGCGATTCAGGTGGCACTCGGCGGCCATCAGAGCATCGAGGACCTGATCCTGCCGGGCGGCCGACTGCTGGAACAGCGTGATGTCGCCTGGGAGAAGCTCAACCAGATCCCGGGTGTCTCCTGCGTCAAACCGGAGGGCGCACTGTACGTCTTCCCTCGTCTGGATCCCGAAATCCACGATATCGTCGACGACGAGAAGCTGGTCCTGGACCTTTTGCTGGAGGAGAAGATCCTGATCACCCAGGGCACCGGCTTCAACTGGCCGGCACCGGATCACCTGAGGATCGTGACGCTGCCATGGGCGCGCGATCTCGCCAAAGCCATTGAGCGGCTGGGCAACTTCCTGGCGAGCTACCGCCAGTAGCCGGTGTCACACTCCCATTCGCACTCTGGCCCAGCTCCCCTGGGCCCACTCGCCGCGCGAATCGTGGTCGCCGCACTGGCAGTCATCGCGCTGGCAATGGTCGCCGGAGCCGTACTGCTCTGGCCCTCGGATTCCGAGGTCGACATTCCTCTGCCGTTCCAAAACGCCGAGGGCGGTTCGGTGACCACCGAGGGCGGCCATGTCGTTTCCAGTGCGCTCGGTGACTGCGGAAGTCCCTCCGCCAGGCAGGTCCTCACGGCACCGCCGGTCGCCGGTCTCCCCGGGTCGGGTACCTGCATTCAGTCCCTGGTCGCCATCGACACCGGCCCCAACAGCGGCGCCAGCACCCTCTTGGAGTTCTCCCAGGGACCCGGCCAACCGAATCTGCTTGCCGGGGAGAAGGTTCGGATATTCCGCCAGGTGGATCAACAGGGCGTGACGAGCTACGGCTTCTACGACTACGAGCGGACCTGGCCGCTGACGATGCTGGCGGTGCTGTTCGCCGTCGTCATCGTGGCCGTCGCGCGCTGGCGCGGTTTGCGGGCGTTGATCGGCATCGTCGTCGCCTTCGCGGTACTCGTGGTGTTCATGCTTCCCGCCCTGCGCGACGGCGCCCCCGCAGTACCGGTGGCACTGGTCGCCTCGGCGGCCATTCTGTTCGCCGTGATCTACCTGGCGCACGGCATCAGTCTGCGGACCAGCGCCGCCCTGCTGGGCACTCTCACCGCCATGCTGCTGGCAGCGTTGCTTTCCTGGGCCGCAATCAAACTCACTCATCTCACCGGCTTGTCCGAGGACCGGAACAACGAGGTAGCCGCCTACCTCGGGAATGTGTCGATCAACGGACTGTTGCTGGCCGGTTTCATCATCGGCTCGCTGGGTGTGCTCAACGATGTGACGATCTCGCAGGCCTCAACGGTCTTCGAACTCGCCCATATCGGCCATGGATCACGCAAACAGGTGTTCCTCCGGGCCATGCGGGTCGGTAGTGACCACATCGCCAGCACGGTCTACACCTTGGTGCTGGCCTACGCCGGCAGTTCCCTTCCACTGCTGTTGCTGTTCAGCGTTTCCAACAGATCCTTGAAGGACGTACTGACCAGTGAGAGCGTGGCGATCGAGATCGCCAGATCGGCAGTCGGCGGTATCGCACTGGCGTTGTCCGTTCCGTTGACCACCGCGGTGGCGACGATCCTGGCCACCCCCCAGTCCACGCCTAACGCCGGTCCAACAACTCCAGCAGATACTGGCCATAGCCCGACTTGAGCATGGACTGGGCGCGTTCGGCCAGGAACTCGTCGCCGATAAAGCCCATCCGCCAAGCGATCTCCTCTGGACAGGCGACGCTCAGCCCCTGTCGCGCCTCCACCGTGCGGACGAAATTTCCGGCCTCCAGGAGCGAGTCGCATGTACCGGTGTCCAGCCACGCGGTGCCGCGCGGCAGCACCTCGACCGAAAGCCGTTCGGAGTTCAGGTAAACCTGGTTGATGTCGGTGATTTCCAGTTCGCCGCGGGGGGACGGCCGCAGCGACCTGGCGATCTCGACCACGTCGTTGTCGTAGAAATACAGTCCCGGGACTGCGTAGTTGGATTTCGGGGTGGCGGGCTTCTCCTCAAGCGCCAATACCCGCCCCTCGGAATCGAATTCGACGACACCGTAGGCGGATGGATTTGCGACCCAGTAGGCGAAGATGGAACCGCCGCGGACGTTGCGGAAACGTCGGAGATTGGTGCCGACGCCCGGCCCGTAGAAAATGTTGTCGCCCAGGATCAGCGCCACCGGCCCGGCACCGATGTGATCTGCGCCGAGGATGAATGCTTGAGCCAGACCCTCGGGAAGTTCTTGCACCGCATAGGTGATGTTGATGCCGAACTGTGCACCGTCGCCGAGGAGTCGCTGGAAGTCGGACTCGTCCTGCGGGGTGACGATGATCAGGATGTCGCGGATACCGGCGAGCATCAGCGTGGACAGCGGGTAGTAGATCATCGGTTTGTCGTAGACCGGCAGCAACTGCTTGCTGACGCCCTGGGTGATCGGATACAGCCGGGTGCCCGACCCGCCGGCGAGAATGATTCCGCGCATCGACCTAGGCCTGCAGGTCTTCCTCGTTCATCTCAGTGGCCGCCAGTGCCGCCGCCAGATCCTGGTGCCGGAACGCGGCGGTGACGTGGTCGTCCACCACGCGGAACGCTGAGGCCGCGGTGTGCGGGGTTGAGGGATCGTGGCGCGGGGTGATGCTCTCCCCTACAACAACGACGCCATGACGGTAGTAGATGTCGCCGACCTCGATCTCGGCGTCGGTGCGTTGCGCCCACTCCCGCAGTGCGGCGTGACCCTGCGCGGCGCCGTGTGCGTCGCCGATCTCGATATCGTCGCTGGACAGTGCAACCAGCGTGTCGAGATCGGCTGTACTCAGGGCGTCATGCCAGGCCAATACGGTCGCGATCTCTGAGGTGCTCATAGCTTCTTCTCCCGTTCTCCCGCTTCTTCTCGCAATCCGTCCCGAATCAGGCTCAACGTACCTTGCTCAGAACGGCGTGCGGGCCAGCCAGGTGTCCCAGACATCGGGCTCACCGAAGATTTCCAGGCCCAGATCCGCGGATTCACCGCGCCGGACGATGGCCAACAACAGGTCTCGCGCCGAACCGCGTAATGCGGTGGTCGACTTGGCGTGGCCGTGCTCGAAAGCGATTCCGTGCGGAGCGCCGACGAGAGTCCACTCCCCCGCTGCACCGAGGCCGGTATCGGTGGCGTGCAGATGCAGGGACTGCCCGTCCGCAAGCGGTGGATCATCTCCGTGTTCGCCGCGAATCACCACCCGCTCGAGATATTCGGTGATGCCGTCGGCCGCAACCGCCGGATCGATCTCGAACGGGATCCCCAACGCCAGCGCGGCATCGGCGCGGTGTACCGCGGTTTCGTGCAGTCGGCGGCGAATCCACCAGGCGGACGGCCTCGGGCCCAGGAAGGTCCACACCGGGGTATCGGCTCCGGTCTGGGCCACGGCGTCGATGAGGCGGTGCGCTCCGTCATGCAGCCAGCCGACCCGGCCGGCGGGGTCGGTAGGCGGCTTGCCGTCGGAAACCGTTCGGGGATCGATGTTTTCGCTGGATCGCTCGGCGACGATCTGGGCACACCACCGGTCGCCGCGTCCGACGTGGCGCATCAAGTGCTCCAGTGTCCATTCCGGGCAGCTGGGAACCGGTGTGGAGAGGTCGGCGTCGTGGAACAGTGCGGCGAAAGCACCGTTCTCCGCGATGAGTGTGGCTTGAAAGTCCACGGCGTCAGGGGTGTTCACTATTTCAAGAACTTACGCCTGCCGATCAGTTCCCGAAGGGCCACAGCGGTGGCCAGGTGGTCTGGGAGCCGCGGGAGCTTCGGCCAGATCCAGCTTCGGAACCAGACCCCGATCCAGATCCGGAACCGGAACCGGATCCCGACCCCGACCC
>JAHBAP020000163.1 GCA_018500005.2 Mycobacterium sp.
CACACGTACGCATAGGCGACGAACACCGTCGCCATGAAGATCACCATCTCGACCAACGCGAAGGTGCCCAGCCGGTCGAATGACACCGCCCACGGGTAGAGGAACACGATCTCTATGTCGAAGACGATGAACAGCATCGCGGTCAGGTAGTACTTGATCGGGAAGCGCTGGCCGACCTGGGCCAGTCCGCTGGGGCCGTCCACCGGTTCGATACCGCACTCGTAGGCGGCCAGTTTGGCCCGGTTGTATCGACGTGGCCCGACGACCACGGCGACCACCACCGACACCACCGCGAAGACAGCCGCGATGGCTGCCAACACCAGGATCGGGGTGTAGAGGCTCATGGCGGTGGCGGCTCCTCGCCTGCGTGGATGTGATCTCACCCACAGCGTAGCTGGGGCCTATGTGACTGGTGAGCGCAACAGGCCGACCACCGCGTCGCTGAGTTGCATTGGGTCGATCGGGTGCGGGACGGCGGCTTCGGCCCGGGACCAACTGGCCAGCCAGGCGTCGTCGACCCGGCCGGTGATGACCAGAACGGGCGGGCAGTTGGCGATCTCGTCCTTGAGTTGTTTGGCGATGCCCAGCCCGCCGAACGGAGACGATTCGCCGTCCAGGATCACCAGGTCGAACCCGCCGGAATCCATGAGCCGGATGACCATCGGGCTGGTCGCGACGTCGGTGTAGGTCAGTTCCGGCAGCTCCGGGTGGATTCGGGTGCCCAGCGCAAGCCGGACCTGTTCGCGGGTTGCGGCGTTGCTGCTGTAGTTGAGGATGTGCAGCGGGCGGGACACGCTGCCGATGGTATGCCTTCCGACGCCGGGCGGCCCGGACATACGCCGGACATGCGCCACATAGACGGAGAAGCTCCCCACCTTGTCAGGCGGGGAGCTTCTCGACGTGTTCCGCCAGCACAGCTATATGCCGCTGGTCAGCGGTTCCAGGTACTCGTCGATCCCAGTCACCAATCCCGCCGCGCCGACGTGGATCTCGCGGGCCGGGCTCGCGGGAAGTCTGATGAATATGCAGAGGCCCCCCTTCCGTCCGGATCGGGGGGCCTCTGCGCGGGTGAAATTAAGGAGCCGGGGTCTCGGTCGGAGTGGTGGTCTCGGTCGGAGTCGTGGTCTCCGTGGGGGTGGTGGTCTGAGTCGGGGTGGTCGTCTGAGTCGGGGTGGTCGTCTGAGTCGGAGTGGTCGTCTCAGTCGTTTTTCTGGCGTGGTTTGCCGTCACCCGTTCGAGCGCCCGCTGCCGGCCCTTGTTGTTCGGCTTGGCCGCGGCCAATGCGCTCTTGATCGCAACGACACCGCCGCCGTTTTTGGCGATCTGGGAAATGGTCTGGCCGTTGTTGGGCTTCTTGCCGTTTCCGCCGGGGGCGGCACTTACGATCGGCGCCGAAATGATTGCTGCGATGGCCACGCCCGCGGCCGCATATTTCCAGTTCACGCTAAGCTCCTTCGTTTGGTCATCGCTCGGATCCCCCGAGATGGCGATGTCTGGCGACGCTATCAGAGCCTCCGGCGGCATAGCAAACATTTTTTCGAGACCAAAGTCCCTCAATAGCAGAGCTAGAAGTCGGTTTGGCCGGATTTTCAGTTACTCTCGTAACCGGGATGGGAAATCGCTAGGCGGTGACCGACCACCGTTCGCAGGCAGGTCAGGATCTGTTCTTCCCCGCGGTCAAATTTGCCGAGGCGAATGGCCGTAGCTAATTCCTTCTCGTCGGTGCAGCCGAGGGCTTTGAAGGCTTCTTGGGTTAGCTGGGGGGTGTCGTCGAGAAGTTCTCGCTCGACGATGCGCAATGCATTGGCGGCTACCAGTGCGTGAAAGTTCACCGCACCGGCGGTCGTGGCCCGCACCTCGCCCTCGAGGAATTCCGCGACCGCGGCGACGAGTTCGGCGGCGGTGGGCCGGCCGTGGGCACCTGCGGTGGTTGCGATGTTGCTGGCCCGGGTCGACGGCAGCGTCGGCGCACCGAAGAGCAGATCCAGCAGATCCCATTCGGTCTCGCACACCCGCCGCCCGATCGCGGCGAGTTCGACCGACCGGGTCTGACCGGACAGATGCCGTTCGGCCTGGTAGCGGCAGATGATGCCCCATTTCAGGGTCCCCAGCACCAGCCACCAGTGCAGTGCGTCGCGGTCGACGGCGGCGCCGCCGGCCTGTTCATAGGCCGTGACGAACTCCTCGATGGTGCCCAGCCCCCCGGCGGCCATGTTCGCCGGCGCACCGAAGCGCCACGCCCGGACGCAGAACCATGCCACGTCTTCGTGGATGTCGCCGATGTGGACCGCCTCCCAGTCCAGCACCGCCGCCAGAACCGGGCCCGCCGCGGCCGGTCCCAGGCCGTCGACGATCAGATTGCCCATCCGGAAATCGCCGTGCACCAGAGTCCGCGGGCCAGGGGCCGGTCGGTTTCCCGCCAGCCATCGGAAGGCCCACTCGAACGTGGCGGTGGTGTCGCCGAGCTCGTCGAGGCGCTGACGCCATTCGGCCAGTTCGTCGCGCTCAAGGAGTTCCGGGGTATCGGGACGGGCCCGGTGAATGGCCGCCAACGCCTGGCCGCACTGGATCAACAGCCGGGCGCGCCCGGCGTCGTCGAGTTGGCGCGCAATCTTGCGGACGATGGTCTCGCCGGCGATCTCATTGCAGACCAGAAACGGGCTGCCCAGAGCTGCAGGTGAATTCGATGCGACGAGAACGTGTGGGACGGGTGCGCCCGACGCCGCGGCGGCGCCCTGCACAGCGGCCTCGAGTTCCATGCTTGCAAACTGACCCTCAGCGGTTGGCGCTGCGCGCAGGATCAGCCGGCGCCGGGTGGTCCCGGTGTCCGCATCGAAGGAGTAGGTCATTCGGCTGGCTCCGCCGGTCAACAGATGTACGTTCGCCACCGACACGTCCTCGCCCAGAACCGGCCTGAGAACCGCGCCGAGTCGGGCGGCCAGTTGGTCACTCACTGGCGGCCGAACTTGAACATCCGCTGAGCGACGCGGCGAATCTGGATCTCCTCGGCGCCCTCGGTGATCCGGTAGCGACGGTGGTGGCGGTAAATGTGCTCGAACGGTTCGTGGCGGCTGTAGCCGATACCGCCGTGGATCTGCATGGCGCGGTCGGCGGCCTCGCACACCAGTCGGTTGGCCCGGTAGTTGGCCATCGATACCTTGTCGGAAACCTCCATATGGTGGTTCCGGTCCAGCTCGGATGCCGCATAGCGCACCAGTAGGCGGACCATCTGCGCCTCGGTCTGCAACTCCACCAGTGGCCATTGCACGGCCTGGTTGACCGCCAATGGCTTGCCGAAGGTCACCCGCTTCCCGGCGTAGTCCACGGCTCGATCGATGCAGTACTGGGCCGCGCCCAGGCTGCTCGCCGCCTGCCGGATTCGGTTCTCGTGCAGGAAGGTCTGGGCAACCTCCAGGCCGCGGTCCACCTCGCCGAGCACCGCGTCGGCGGGCACCCGCACGTTGGTGAGTTCGACCTCGCCGTGGTCTGAGGGCATATTGAACGTCCACCAGTAATACGGCACCTCGAAGCCCTCGGCGTCGCAGGGCACCAGGAACGCGGTGATGCCCAGTGCGCTGCCGGACTCCCCGGAGGTTCGCGCGAAGACCAGGTCGTGGGTGGCGCGGTGAACACCGGTGTTCCACCGCTTGGATCCGTTGATCAACCAGGTGTCGCCGTCGAGTCGGGCGGTGGTCTCCATCCAGGTGGCGTCGCTGCCGTGTTCGGGTTCGGTGAGACCGAACGCCATCGACCGGTGGCCGGACAGCATGGCCTCGATCCAGTCTTTCTTCTGCTCCTCGGTCCCGAACCTGTCCATCATGATGACCTGCGGGAAGTTGCCGACGATCGAGGACTCGTCCTGCAGGTCGTTGTGCAGGCCGAGTCCCCTGTGCGCCAGGTGTTCCCGGATCACCGCCATGTCCAGGTTGGTCCCGTCGCGGCCACCGAACTTC
>JAHBAP020000371.1 GCA_018500005.2 Mycobacterium sp.
CCGTCGAGGAGGGCGACGTTTTCGTCGCGCAGGATTTCGGGCGCTCGGTGGGCGAGATTGCCGGTGGGCAATATCGGTCGCCGCGAGACGTGTTGCGCTGCTAGGCGCGAATCATTCGAACTCGGCGCTGGGAAACCCCTTGGTCGGGGGCCGCGCCGGTGGAGTGAAGGCGTTCCACGACGTGCCGGCTTGCATGTCAGCAGGCCAACGTTGTCGCAAGTGTAACAGGCGTCAATTCCAGCCCGGACCGGTCAGGTGCTGACGGCCGCACCAACGAGTCGGCTGCACGGGATTTCAGCAAACCTGTCGCGGGTGGGTTCGCGCTGCCCGGAAGCTCCCTGCCAGCAGGGACGCGCACAATCGTGCTGCAGTCCGGGATTGTTTGCTAAAACTGCACCGACGCGGTCGGTCGCCGGGTTCTGACTCGTCGCCGGCTGTGGCTATGATTCAAATGTCAACGGTGACGTCTGACCCTTCGACAACTGTCCTGGAGTGATTCGGTGAGGTTCCCCCGTCCTGCGCGGACGACCAGCCTGGTCGTCATCGGGCTGCTTTGCGGCGTCCTGGTCAGCGACGTTGCCGGGCTCCCGGGCTGCCACGACGGCTGCAAGACGGCCACCGCCACCGCCGCCTCGGCGGTCAAGCCGGCCCCGCCGAAGCCCCCACTGCTGGGGATCGCGCCGTTCAACGGCGCCGAGGACATCAACCCGCTCACCAAGCCGGTGGTCGACGTGGTGGACGGCAAGATCACCGACGTTTCCCTCTACGACGACTGGGGTAACTCCGTCGAGGGCAAGATCAGCAAGGACGGCAAGTCCTGGGCGCCCACCCAGCGGCTGAACTTCGCCCGCAACTACACGTTGACGGTCAACAGCAAGAGCACCGCCGGAGTGCCGCTGTCCCGGACGACAAACTTCAGCACTGTGGTGCCGAACAATTACATCCACCCCTATATCGAGGTGCAGGGCGGCTTCGCCCCCAACCCCGATGTGCGCTACGGCGTGGCCACCATCGTGATCGCCCACTTCGACGAGGCGATCGCAGACAAGGCGCTGGCCGAAAAGAACATGATCGTGCGAACCGATCCACCGGTGCAGGGCTCCTGGAACTGGATCAGCGACTCCGTCGCGCACTGGCGCCCCGAGCACTACTACGCGCCGGGTACCCGAATCAATGTTGATATCAACACATTTGGGCTCAAGCTCGGCGACGGCCTCTACGGCCAGGCCGACGCGAACGCGACCATCAACATCGGCGCCTCACACCTCACCGTCGCCAACGACATCACCAAACAGGTCAGCGTCTTCGACAACGGCCGGTTGGTGCGCACCATGCCGACCTCGATGGGGCGCGGTGGCACCTCGATCGTCGCCGGCAAGACCTTCCACTGGTGGACTCCGGCGGGCACCTACAGCGTGCTCGACAAGGGCGAGGTGGTCACCATGGACTCGCAGACTTACGGCATCCCGCTGGGCAACGCCGACAGTTACAAGCGCAAGATCGGCTGGGCCACCCGGATCAGCACCGACGGCATCTATCTGCACGAACTCAACGACACCATCTGGGCACAGGGCAACACCAACCTGTCGCACGGTTGCCTGAACCTCTCCACCGACAACGCCAAGTGGTACTTCGACTTCGTTCAGCCCGGCGACCCGGTGGAGATCAAGTACACCGGCGGTCCGCCGCTCAACGTCGCCCAGGGTGGCAGTTGGTCTGTCCCGTGGAGCGACTGGGTCAAGGGCAGCGCCTTCTCGCCCCGCCAGGCGCAGCCGCCGGCCTCGGCGGTATCGGCGGAGACCGCCGCCGCACCCGGCCCCTGACACAGTTCAGAGCCTCTCGGTTCAGCACCTCCCGGAACCGCCCCGGCACATTGCGCTGCGCAAAGTGCGCCCAAGTGGCAGGATTCGCAAATCCGTAGGGAGGCGACATGGACTTCATTCAGGCCAACCTGATCGACCCGATCAGCAAGGTGCTCTACACCTATGTGCTGGTGTATCTGCTGGTTGCGGCGGGCATCTACTTCACCATCCGAACCAGGTTCGTTCAGTTCCGGTACTTCCGGCGGATGCTGGGGCAACTGTTCAACTCCCGCGTCGGCGACGGCGGCATCTCCTCGTTCCAGGCCTTCTGCGTCGGCCTGGCATCGCGGGTCGGCACCGGGAACATCGCCGGGGTCGCGATCGCCCTGACCGTGGGCGGACCGGGTGCCATCTTCTGGATGTGGGTAGTGGCGCTGATCGGTATGGCCACCGCGCTCATCGAGGCGACCCTGGCTCAGATCTTCAAAGTCCGCGCGCCCGACGGTACCTACCGCGGTGGCCCGGCCTTCTACATTCAGCGCGGTCTGAAGTCCCGGCCGGGCGGGGTCCTCTTCGCGGTGCTGTTGGTCTTCACCTTCGGGTTCGCGTTCAACATGGTGCAGGCCAACGCCATCGCCGACGTGCTCAACGCCTCGCATGCCGTCGAGGTGCATTACACCACCATCGGCCTGGTGGCGCTGGCTGCGCCGATCCTCTTCGGCGGTGTTCGCCGCGTCGCCAAGGTGGCCGAGGTGGTGCTGCCACTGATGGCGTTGGCCTACGTGTTGCTTGCCCTGGTGATTATCGCGCTCAACGTCGGTAACCTGCCGCACGCCTTCGCCCAGATCATCGGCGGTGCGTTCGGATTGGAGCAGATGGCGGGCGGGTTCACCGGCGGCGTTGCCGCCGCCATGCTCAACGGCGTCAAGCGCGGACTGTTCTCCAACGAGGCCGGCATGGGCAGCGCGCCCAACGTCGCGGCCACCGCCTCGGTGAGCCACCCGGTCAAGCAGGGTCTGATCCAGTCGCTGGGTGTATTCGTCGACACCATGATCATCTGCACCGCGACCGCGCTGATAATCCTGGTCTCCGGCCCGGAGATCTACGACCCGCACACACCCACGAAGATGGCGGGGGCTTCGCTGACGGCGTCGGCCGTCGCGGCCAGCCTGGGCTCATGGACCACCTGGCTGATGACGATCCTGGTGTTCGTGTTGGCGTTCTCCTCGGTGCTGGGCAACTACGTCTACGCCGAGATCAACCTGTTCTTCCTCGGCGCGAACGAACGGGCGCTGACGATATTCCGGGTGCTGGTGCTCGGTGCGATCGCTCTGGGCGCGGTCGCCAAGTTGTCGACGGTGTGGGACTTCGCCGACATCTCGATGGGACTGATGGCCATCGTCAACCTGGTCGCCATCGTGCTGCTGGGCAAGTGGGCGTTCGCCTGCCTGCGCAACTACCACCTGCAGGCCGAAGGCGGCGAGGACCCGGTGTTCATCGTCGAGGAGGCCAACATGCCCGGCGAACTCGAGGGCGACATCTGGAGCAAGGTCCAGCGGACCAAGTACACCAGCTGGTCGGCTTAAATAGCGGTTGTGGACTTTCTGCGCACACCGGATTCGCGTTTCGACAACCTTCAGGGCTACCCCTTCGCACCGCACTACCGCGATGTCACCGCCGCGGGCGCTCCGTCGCTGCGGATGCACTATGTCGACGTCGGTCCCCGCGACGGGTCGCCGGTGCTGCTGCTGCACGGTGAGCCGACCTGGAGTTACCTGTACCGCAACATGATTGCGCCGCTGCTGGCCGCGGGCAGGAGGGTGCTGGCGCCGGACCTGATCGGCTTCGGCAGGTCCGACAAGCCCACCCGGATCGGGGATTACACCTACCAGCGTCACGTCGACTGGTTGACGGCGTGGATCACCGGATTGGATCTGCGGGATATCACCGTCGTGGTGCAGGACTGGGGCTCGCTTCTCGGCCTGCGGATCGCCGCCGAACATCCCGACCGGTTCTCGAAGTTGTTCATCGCCAACGGGTTTCTGCCGACCGCGGAATCGCCGACCCCGGCGGCGTTCTCGCTCTGGCGGGGGTTCGCCAAGTACTCGCCGCTGTTTCCGATCGGTCGGATCGTCGATACCGGTTGTGTCACTCGGCTTTCGGCCGACGTCCGCGCAGCCTACGACGCCCCCTATCCCGACCAGCGCTACAAGGCCGGGGCGCGGGCCTTTCCACTCCTGGTTCCCACCTCGCCCAACGATCCGGCAGTCCCGGCCAACCGTGCCGCCTGGGAGGTCCTGGGCCGCTGGGACAAGCCGGTGCTGTGTGTCTTCGGCACCCGCGACCCGATCCTGGGCCGGGCCGACGGTCCCCTCATTCGCCACATCCCCGGGGCGGCGGGGCAACCGCACGCCCGGATCAACGCGGGCCATTTCATCCAGGAGGACGCCGGTCCCGAACTGGCCCGCCGACTGCTGGACTGGGAAGCCTCGTTGTAGGAAGGATGAATCCATGATCGACTTCAATCTCGACACCAAGACCCGCGTACTGACCCTGCATCCCAAGGCGGCGCTGCAGAAGAGCGACTTCACCGCACTGGGTGCGGCCGTAGACCCGCAGATCGAGGAGCACGGCGACCTCAACGGTCTGATCCTCGACGTGGACAAGTTCCCCGGCTGGGACAGCTTCGGGGCGCTCGTGACCCACCTGCGCTTCGTCCGGGACCACCACAAGCACATCAAGAAGCTTGCGGTAGTCACCGACTCCCATCTCGGCGACGTCGCCGAACACCTTGCCTCGCATTTCATCTCCGCCGAGATCCGGCACTTCCCGGCCGACGAGATGATGCAGGCGCAAGCCTGGGTCGGTAGCCCCGCCTAGCTCGCCCCCCAGCCGCGATTTCGGCGCGGTTTTCGTCGCTCAGCGACGATTAGCGCGCCGAAACTGCGGCGCGAATCTCCGCGAGAACCCGCTGCGGGTACTGCGTGATGTCCAGCCAGGTGAACCGCAGAATCTGCCAGCCCCGCAGCGCCAGCCAGTTCTGCCGCTTGCGGTCGTTCTGGAAGGCCTCCAGGTCGCTGTGGAATGCCCAGCCGTCGATCTCGATGGCGACTTTCTGCTCGGTGAAGGCGATATCGATCTTGTACGGACCGACCGGGAAGTTGGCCTGCCACCCGCTGATTCCTGCGCCGCGAAGCAGTTGGATCAGCAGCCGCTCCGCCTCCGACCGCGCGCCGCCCGCAGCCGCTTCGAGGAGCCGCCTGGCTGCCGGCGCTCCGTAGCGCCCGGCGTTGCGGAGGTGCGCGAGCTGCAGGTCCGCGAGGCCCACCCGCCGTTGCAACGCCGAATCCATGACCTTGGGCCCTCCACCCCTGCGGGCTGAGGCCTCCAGCACCGTCAACGCAAGGCCGGTGACGCGCAGCCCGCGAGCTTCGAAAATGTCGTGCTCGTGGAGGTCGCGGCGGCGCACCCGAACTCCCGGCCGGGCGCGGCCGTGGCTGTTGCGTGGCACGGTCACTTCGATCGGGTCGGGTTCGATCGTCATGAGCCCAAGCCACCACGCCGCCGCGAGTCCACTGGCCGTGGCCCTGGCCCCCTGGCCCCATACGGCGGCGCGGATTCGGGCGGCCGGGGTGAACGGCCGGTCATCGACGAAGTAAACCCCCGCGGCGCAGCGGCGCCACTGCCCTGACCGCACTCGCCGCTGTATCGCCGATTGGCTCAGCCCGCTGCGGCGGGCTTGCGCCAGTGTGATGACGCCGTCCTGGCGGCGCAAAAAATAGCTGAGCATGCTTCGTTGGACGGCGAAGCGGCCCAGTCGGTTCCATTTCGGCGCGTCTTTGACCGCTGAGCGACGATGAGCGCGCCGAAATCGCCGAGGGGGGAGGGGTCAGGGGCGCGGCCAGGTCTCCGGCAGGCCGTGCCCGCCGTCGGCCACCAGCACCGCCCCGGTGACGAACGAGGCCGACTCGTGCGCCAGGAACGCCACGCAGGCGGCGATCTCGGCGGTGGTGCCACTTCGGCCGATCGGCCCGGCCGCGGCGGCGGAGGCCTCGAAGTCCAGTTGGGATCCGGTCGCGACGTAGCCGGGGGCGACGACATTGACCGTCACCCCCTGGCCGACGACCTCGAGTGCCAGCGCGCGGGACAGTCCCACCAGGCCGGCCTTGGCGGCGGTGTAGGTGGACTGGCCGGGCATCGCATTTACGGTGCCCGTCGTCGACCCCACCGACACGATCCGCCCGTACCCGGCCGCGGTCATCACCGGCACCACCGCCCGGCACATCAGGAACGCGGTGGTCAGGTTGCGCGCGATCGCGGTGTCCCATTGCGGCAACGACAATTGCGCGACGTCGCCGTCGGCGTCCCATCCCGAGGACACCGACGTCATGCCGGCGTTGTTGATCAGGACGTCCAATCTGCCAAAGCGGTCCAGTGCCGCGCGGACCAGGTTCTCGGCGCTGCCATCGACGGTCAGATCTCCGACCACACCGACCGCGGCCTCACCCAGTTCAGCGGCGCGGTCATGTACCCGGTCCGAGGTCGCGCCCAGTACTACCCGGGCACCTTCGACCACCAGTTCGCGGGCGACCGCCATACCGATGCCGTCGGAGGCGCCGGCCCCGGTGATGACGGCGACTCGGCCGGCGAAGCGGGACACCCTCTACCGCTTACAGGCCGAGTTCTTTGTGCATGTTGTCGATGCCGTGCCGCATGGCGTCGAGAGTCTCCTGGCGGACCCGCATCTTGGATGCGTAGTGGGCCTGGGCGTTGAGGGTGGCCGCGAACTCGTTGGCCGCCTCGACGGCGCGCTCGAGAACCAGGTCGGGCATCGCGAGTTCGTCCACCCAACCGCCCGACACCGCGGTGTCGGTGAGGTAGACCCTGGACAGTCCCACCGCCTGCTGGTAGGCCGAACGGGTCAGCCGCAGCTTGAGGACCTCCAGACCCGGCCAGGGAATGACCATGCCGTTGATCACCTCGTTGGCGTGAAACTTGTAGCCCGGGGCGGCAATTCGGTGATCGACGCTGCAGGCCAGGAACGCCCCCATCGCGATGGCATGGCCGGTGATGGCCGCCACGACCGGCTTGCGGAACGACAGCAGTCGGTGGGACAACTCGAAGCCGGCCTTGAGCATCTCAAGTGCGGCCTGGGGATCCCCGGATCCGAACCCCTTGAGGTCGAAGCCGCCGCTGAACACCTTGTGGTTGCCCGCGAGGACCACGGCGCCGGCGCCGTCGGACTCGGCCTGGTCGAAAGCCTTGTTGATCTCGCCCAGCATGGCCGGGCCGAGAACGTTGACCTTGCCGTCGTCCATGGTGATGACGGCGATCGTCTCGTCCCGGCGGTAACTGACGCTCATCGATGCTCCTTACTCGTGGTGGCCCTGACGTTACCGAGGCCGCCGCGACCGGCCGCGACCGACTGGTGCTGACATTTCTCAGGAAAGCTTGAGGTCGCTACGATCGGTACATGGGTGCGTCGGGGGCCATCGGGCGGGTCGGCGGACTCGCCGTGGCCCTCGGTATCGGTGCTGTCGCGGCCACCGGCTCCCTCGGCGTCGCCGCCGCGGAACCCGCCCCGGACACATCGCCCTCGACTGCGGATTCGACCTCTTCCGTACCCCGTGGCGCGCGCCCGGACCGCACCCGCGCCGGGCGCGGCCTGGCCGAAACATCAAGGCGCACAAGGAAGAACAACGAACCATCCCCGGCGGCGGCCCGCCCGGCCAAGTCCGGTCCGGCTGTCGAGAATCCAGCAGCGACGGAAGTCGAGCCCCGCGTTGCGCTCCAGGCGCAGGCCAACCCGTCTCGGTTGGTCTCGCCGGTTACGACCACCGTTCCTGTCTCTTATACACATCTCCGAGCCCACGAGACG
>JAHBAP020000118.1 GCA_018500005.2 Mycobacterium sp.
ACTGTCGATCGGAGCAGCAGTCGCCGCCGCGGCCGGCATCGACGCCGCCAAGGGCAATGCCAAGGACTGCATCCAGGTCCTCGGCGGTATCGGCATCACCTGGGAGCACGACGCGCACCTTTACCTGCGCAGGGCTTTCGGGATCGCCCAGTTCCTCGGCGGCGGATCGCGGTGGCTCAGACGGGTGGTGGAGTTGACCCTCGGCGGGGTGCGCCGAGACCTGCGCATCGACCTCGACTCGGTGGCGCACCTGCGACCGGAGATCGGCGCGGCGGTGGCTGCTGTGGCCGCGCTGCCGGCGGGGCAGCGACAAGTCGCATTGGCCGACTCCGGTCTGCTCGCACCACATTGGCCCAAGCCCTACGGCCGCGATGCCTCGCCTGCCGAGCAGTTGCTCATCGACGCAGAACTCGCCGCCGCCGGGGTCGTGCGTCCCGACCTCGTCATCGGCTGGTGGGCCGTCCCGACGATTCTCCAAGCCGGTACCACCGAGCAGATCGCGCAGTTCGTTCCGGCCACCCTGCGCGGCGAAATCGTCTGGTGTCAGTTGTTCAGTGAACCCGAGGCGGGATCGGACCTTGCCTCGCTGCGTACGAAAGCCGTTCGCGCCGAGGGCGGTTGGACGTTGAACGGCCAGAAGGTGTGGACCTCGTCGGCCCATAAGGCCGACTGGGGTGTTTGTCTGGCCAGAACGGACCCCGACGCCCCCAAGCACAAAGGCATCACCTACTTCCTGGTCGACATGCGTTCGCCGGGAATCGTGATCCGTCCACTGCGGGAGATCACCGGCGACGAACTGTTCAACGAGGTGTTCTTCGACGATGCCTTCGTTCCCGACGACATGGTGGTGGGTTCGGTCAACGACGGTTGGCGGCTGGCACGCAGCACCCTGGCCAGCGAGCGAGTCGCCATGGCACACGGCACCGCGCTGGGAAATCCGATGGAGCAGATGCTGCGCGGCCTGGCCCGAGCGCCGTTGGACCCGGCAATGGCCGATCGGTTGGGGGAGTTGCTGCTGGCCGCCCAGGTCGGCTCGCTGCTCGACCACCGCATCGCACAGCAGGCTGTCGGTGGCCGGGACACCGGGGCCGAGGCCAGCGCCCGCAAGTTGATCGGTGTGCGTTACCGGCAGGCCCTCGAGGAGTTCCGGATGGAACTCTCACCGGGGGCCGGCATGGTCAGCAATGAAGCGGTGCAGAGCTTCCTGAACACCCGTTGTCTGTCGATCGCCGGCGGCACCGAGCAGATCCTGCTCACGATGGCTGCCGAGAGGCTGCTCGGTCTGCCCCGGTAGCGGCGGGCCGACCGCGGGGGACGCCGAGGCCGATCAGTCGTAGGTGACTTCCACCGAGTCTGACTTAGGCCGGGCCTGGCAGGCCAGGATGAGTCCCTCATCGAGGTCGTCGGACTCGAGAACATCGTTGGTTTCCATCTCGACCTCACCGCTGACCAGCGTCGTGGCGCAGGCGCCGCAGTGTCCCTCCCGGCACGAGTAGGGTGCCTCGATCCCGCCGTCGAGCAGGACGTCGAGCAACTTCTCGCCGCGGGGCCACGACACCGCGTGGGTCTGTCCATCCAGGTGCACCACGGCGGTCGCCGGGTTGTCGGTGGTGGTCACGGAAACGTTCGATCCTTCCGGCTAACTAGAACGCGTTATAGAAATGACAATACGATGAACTACCAGGTACTAGTTCGGTCTGCTCGACACAAATCGTAACGTGTTCTAGTCTGAGGGGCAGTTCCGCACGCTCCGGAGGTATGCAGTGACGTCCATTCAACAGCGCGACGCACAGACGGTTCTCGCCGCCATCGACGAACTGCTCCCGACGCTGCGGGAACGGGCCCCCGAGGCCGAGCAACTCCGTCGGCTTCCCGATGCCAACGTGGCCGACCTGGACGATGCCGGCTTCTTCAAACTGCTCCAACCCGAACAGTGGGGCGGCCTGCAGTGCGATCCCACGCTGTTCTTCGAGGCGGTCCGCCGTATTGCCAGTGCCTGTGGGTCGACCGGTTGGGCAGGTGGAATCCTCGGCGTGCACAACTGGCACCTCGCGCAGTTCGACCAGCAGGCTCAGGAGGACGTCTGGGGTGCGGACGCCGGGGTGCGGGTCTCCTCTTCGTACGCCCCGATGGGCGCGGGTGTGGTGGTCGACGGCGGCTATCTCGTCAACGGCACCTGGCTGTGGTCGTCGGGATGTGACCACGCCACCTGGACCTTCGTCGGCGGCCCGGTGATCAAGGACGGCCGCCCGGTCGATTTCGGCAGCTTCCTGATGCCGTTGGGGGACTATCAGATCCGCGACGACTGGAATGTCGTCGGACTCAAAGCCACCGGCAGCAACACCCTGATCGTGAAGGACGTGTTCGTCCCGCGGCATCGCTTCCTGTCCTACGGAGCCATGAACGACGGGTCGGCCGGTGGATTGCAGACCAACACCGCCCCGGTCTACCGGATGCCCTGGGGCACCATGCATCCGACCACCATTTCCACCCCGATCGTCGGCATGGCCTACGGTGCCTACGACGCCCACGTCGAGCATCAGGGCAAGCGGGTGCGGGCGGCGTTCGCCGGGGAGAAGGCCAAGGACGATCCGTTCGCCAAGGTGCGCATCGCCGAGGCCGCCAGTGATATCGACGCCGCCTGGCGGCAGCTGAGTGGGAACCTGGCAGAGGAGTACGCGCTGCTTTGTGAGGGCAGGGAAGTCCCGATGGAACTCCGGGCCCGGGCCCGTCGCGACCAGGTCCGCGCCACCGGCCGGGCCATCGCCTCCATCGACCGACTCTTCGAGGCCGCCGGCGCCACCGCGCTGAACAACGACCAAGCGCTGCAGCGGTTCTGGCGCGACGCGCACGCCGGCCGGGTGCACGCCGCCAACGATGCCGAGCGCGCCTACGTCATGTACGGCAACCAGGAGTTCGGGCTGCCACTCGGCGACACGATGGTCTAAGGAGCGTTCCGGTCTGATGACGTCGTTCATCCGCGAAGCCGAATCCCAGCAGGACATCACCTTCGAATCGACCTCCCGCTATGCGCAGGTCCGCGCCGGCGAGCGCGATATCCGGTTGCACTACCACCAGGTCGGTGAAGGTAACTCAGACATCGTGGTGCTGCTGCACGGCGGTGGCCCGGGTGCTTCGAGTTGGTCGAATTTCGGTCGCAACATCGCCGTGCTGGCCCGGCACTTTCATGTCATCGCCATCGACCAGCCCGGCTACGGCCACTCCGACAAGCACACCGAACACGAGCAGTACAACCGCTACAGCGCAAACGCGGTGTTGGCCCTTTTCGACCACCTCGGCATCGAACGGGCTGCGCTGGTGGGCAATTCGCTCGGTGGCGGCACCGCGGTCCGATTCGCCCTGGACAACCCCGGCCGGGCCGGTCGGTTGGTGCTGATGGGTCCGGGAGGGTTGAGCGTCAACCTGTTCGCCCCCGACCCGACCGAAGGGGTCAAACTCCTGGGCCGCTTCACCGCGGACCCGACCCGCGAGAACATGGAACGCTTCCTGCGGATCATGGTCTTCGACCAGAAGCTGATCACCCCCGAACTTGTCGACGAGCGGTTCGCGATCGCCAGCCAGCCCGAGTCGCTGGCCGCGGCCCGGGCGATGGGCAAGTCATTCGCCGGACCGGATTACGAACTCGGAATGATGTGGCGCGACGTCTACAAGCTTCGGCAGCGGGTGCTGCTGATCTGGGGCCGCGAGGACAGGGTCAACCCCTTGGACGGAGCGTTGGTGGCGCTCAAGCAGATTCCCCGGGTTCAGTTGCATGTTTTCGGGCAATGCGGTCACTGGGCCCAGCTTGAGAAATTCGACGAGTTCAACAAGCTGACCATCGACTTCCTGGGAGGCCAGCGGTGAACGGCATCCGATCCCTCGGCTACCTGCGCATCGAGTCGACCGACGTTCCCGCCTGGCGGGAGTACGGCCTGAAGATTCTCGGCATGGTGGAGGGAAAGGGCTCCGTAGACGGAGCCCTGTATCTACGCATGGACGACTTCCCGGCCCGGTTGGTGATCGTCCCGGGCGAACACGACAGGTTGTCCGAAGCCGGCTGGGAATGCGCCAATGCCGAAGGGCTGCAGAACGTCCGCAACGCACTCGACGTCGAAGGCGTGCCCTATAAGGAGGCGACCGCGGCTCAATTGGCGGACCGTCGCGTCGACGAGATGATCACCTTCTCCGACCCCTCCGGGAACCGCTTGGAGGTGTTCCACGGAGCCGCCCTCGAACACCGCCGGGTAGTCAGCCCGTACGGACACAAATTCGTCACCGGCGAGCAGGGACTGGGACACGTCGTGCTGTCCACCCGCGACGATGCCGAGTCGTTGCACTTCTACCGGGACGTCCTCGGTTTCGTGCTGCGTGACTCCATGCGCCTGCCCCCGCAACTAGTGGGACGGGCCGCCGACGGCCCGCCCGCGTGGCTGCGTTTCTTCGGCTGCAATCCCCGTCACCACAGTCTCGCGTTCCTGCCGATGCCCACCCCGAGTGGGATCGTGCACCTGATGGTCGAGGTGGAGGGCAGCGACGATGTGGGGTTGTGTCTGGACCGTGCGCTGCGGCGGAAGGTTCCGATGTCGGCGAC
>JAHBAP020000349.1 GCA_018500005.2 Mycobacterium sp.
AGTTGGTCGCGGTGATGCTCGCGACCGGTCAGGCACGCGGCGCCGCGGCCGAACGGCGCGCGACCAAGGATCTGCGGGCACTGCTGGACCGGGTGCCGCGGACCGCGCGCCGGCGCACACCCGACGGGGTCGAAATGGTCGACCTCGACGCGATCGAGGTCGACGACGTCATCGTCATCGGACCCGGCGAGGTGCTCCCCGTCGACGGGCAGGTGAATTCGGACTACGCGGTCATCGACGACTCGGCACTGACCGGTGAACCGCTGCAGGTGCGCTACGACCATGGCGACACGGTGCAAAGCGGCAGCCTCAACGCCGGGGGCGGACTGGAGATACGGGCCACGGCAACTGCCGCCGACAGCACCTACGCGGGGATCGTGCGTCTTGCCAGACAGGCTGCCGCGGAGTCCGCACCGGTGGTTCGGCTCGCCGACAAGGTGGCCGCCTGGTTCGTCCCGTTGGCGCTGGCCGTCGCCGGACTGGCCTGGTGGATCAGCGGATCAGCCGCCCGGGCGGTCGCCGTCCTGGTCGTGGCAACCCCCTGTCCGCTGCTGCTGGCCGCACCGGTGGCGATCGTCTCCGGGCTGTCCCGGGCCTCGCGCATCGGGGTGCTGGTGCGAGGCGGCGGCCCGCTGGAAACACTCGGCAGGGCAACCACTTTGGTGTTGGACAAGACCGGCACGCTGACCTCCGGGCGCCCTCGCGGAACCGACGTTGTGACCGCACCCGGCTGGGATCTCGACGAGGTGTTGCGGCTGGCCGCCTCGGCGGACCAGTTGTCCCCGCACGTCCTTGCCGGCGCCATCGTCGAGGAGGCGCGGCAGCGCGGTTTGACCCTGAGCATGCCCACCGAAATCGAAGAGGAGGCGGGCACCGGAGTCTCGGCGACGGTGGACGGCCACCGAGTCCATGTCGGCAACCTCGGGGTGGACGGCCGATCCGACACTTGGACGGGGTCGGTGTTGTCCCGCGCGGCGCTGGACGGCGCGGTCGTGGCCTGGGTCCGGGTCGACGGCGACATGGTCGGTGCCATCCTGCTTTCCGACCCGCTGCGGCCGGATGCCCCGCGCACCCTGCGACGGCTTCGTGCGGCGGGCATGACGCGACTGGTGATGCTCACCGGTGATCGTCCGGCGCCGGCCCAGCAGGTTGGAACGGTGCTCGGCCTGGACGAGGTCGCCGCGCAGCAGACTCCGGAGGACAAAGTGGCCAGGGTCCGCATCGAGCGGGACCGCGCGGTGACCGCGATGGTGGGTGACGGAGTCAACGACGCACCCGCGCTGGCCGCCGCCGATGTGGGGATCGCGATGGGAGCCCGCGGGTCGACGGCAAGTTCGGAGGCCGCCGATATCGTGCTCACCGCCGACCGGTTAGACCGGCTGGCGGACGCCAAGTTGATCGCCCGCCGATCCCGCCGGATCGCGTTGCAGAGCGCCGGGGTCGGGATGGGACTCTCCCTGGTGGCCATGGGGTTTGCCGCAGTGGGACTGCTGGCGCCGGCTGCCGGTGCGCTTCTGCAGGAGGGGATCGATCTGGCGGTGATCCTCAATGCGCTGCGGGCGCTGCGGGGTGATCCGGACGGTGCGGTTCGGCTCAAGCCGGACACCGCCGAGATGCTGCGCCGCTTCGCGGGCGAACATGACCGGATGCGCGACGAGCTGTCCGTGCTGCGCGACGCCGCCCAGCAGGTGAGCGCGGGTGAACGGCGGGCCGCGATGGTGACTCTGCGTGCCGCCGACCGTTTCCTGCAGGACACCCTGCTGCCGCATGAGGATGCCGAGGACAGCGCCCTCTACCCGGCGCTGGCCCGGCCGTTGGGCAGCGCGGAGGCCACCGCAACCATGAGCCGGATGCATGCCGAGATCCATCGGATGGCGCAGCGTCTGCACAGCCATCGGGAGATCGCCGACGCGGCCGGTACGGTGACCACCGAGCAGAGCGACGATCTGCTCGCCTGCCTCTACGGTCTCCACGCACTGCTGTGCCTGCACTTCGTGCAGGAGGAGGAGAACTTCTTCGTGCTTGCGCCTGCCGCCCTCGCTGAGCCCAAAGCGTTCTAAAGGTGAGCCGGCCCTGGCTCACCCGCAATGTGCGGGTGCTCTCCGCGGTGTCGTTCCTTCAGGACACCGCCAGTGAACTGCTCTATCCGCTGTTGCCGATCTACCTCACCGTCGTCCTCGGGGCGCCCCCGTCGGTGGTCGGGGCCGTGGAGGGCGCCGCGGAGGGTGCGGCGTCGGTCACCAGACTCGCCGTCGGCCCGTTGGGCGACCGATTCGCCAAACGCCCGCTCATAGCCACCGGGTACGGGATGGCCGCGCTGGGCAAGCTGATCGTCGCGGCCGCCGGTGCGTGGCCGGGCGTCCTGGCCGGCCGGGTGGTCGACCGACTCGGCAAAGGAATCCGCGGTGTGCCGCGCGATGCGCTGCTCGTTGAGGACATCGATTCCGCCTCGCGCGGAAAGGTTTTCGGGTTCCACCGCACCATGGACACCCTCGGCGCGGTGATCGGACCGTTGATCGGACTGGCCGGGTATGAACTGCTGGACCACCGCATCGCCCCGTTGTTGTACGTCGCCGTCGTTCCGGCGGTGCTCTCGGTTCTGCTGATCGCCCTGGTGCGGGAAAACCCGCGAACCGGCCCGCGGCCGCCGCGCGAGCCGATCTTGGACGGCATGCGCGATCTGTCCGGGCGGTTCTGGCGGGTCACCGCCGTGGTGATCGGATTCGGGCTGGTGAACTTTCCCGACGCGCTATTGCTGCTGCGGCTCAACGAAATCGGCTTCAGCGTCGTCGGGGTGATCCTCGCCTACGTCACTTACAACCTGGTTTATGCACTGGGCAGTTTCCCGGCCGGTCTGCTCGCCGATCGCCTGCCACGGTCGGCGGTGTTCGGCTTCGGATTGCTGTTCTTCGCCGTCGGCTATATCGGGCTGGGGCTGACCCGCGATCACGGGCTGGCCTGGGTGCTGATCGGGGTGTACGGGTTATTCACCGCCTGCACCGACGGGGTCGGCAAGGCCTGGGTGTCCTCGCTGGCCGACTCGGCCCGGCAGTCCACTGCCCAAGGGGTGTTTCAGGGTGGCAGCGGTCTGGCGATCCTGGTCGCCGGGGTGTGGGCCGGTCTGCTGTGGGGCGCCGACGGGCACCTGCCCCTGCTGATCTCCGGGACCGTCGGGGCGTGCTTCGCCGCGGCACTGCTGGGCCGCTGGGTGTTAAGGAGCCTTCGCTGATGCGTCACATACACGTCATCGGTATCGGGGCGGGGGACCCCGATTACCTGACCGCACAGGCGATTCGGGCGCTCAACGACACCGAAGTGTTCTTCGCGATGGACAAGGGGGAGGCGAAGAGCGACCTCGTCGGACTGCGCCGGGAGGTCTGCCGCCGGTTCATCGACGACCCTGGCTACCGGTTCGTCGAAATACCCGACCCGCCGCGGGACCGGGACGGCGATTACACCCGGGCGGTCGCTGACTGGCACGCCGCACGCGCGCGGTTGTGGGCCGACGCCATCGAATCCGAGTTGGAACCCGGCGGGGTGGGTGCCTTCCTGGCCTGGGGGGACCCGTCGCTCTACGACAGCACGCTGCGCATCCTTGATCAGGCTTCCGCCCACGTCGATTTCAGTTACCACGTCATCCCCGGGATCACCGCGATCCAGGCCCTGACCGCCCGGCATCGCATACCCCTCAACGACGTCGGCGAACCGGTGTTGATCACCACCGGACGGCGGTTACGGGAGACCGGACTGACCGGATCGGCGGTGGTGATGCTCGACGGGGATTGTGCCTTCCTCGGTTGCCCACCGGAAACCCGGATCTGGTGGGGCGCCTACCTCGGAACGGCCGACGAGATTCTGGTCGCCGGGACCGTCGGCGAGGTCGGCGAGTCGATCGCGCGACGGCGGGCGGCCGCCAGGGAAGCCCACGGCTGGATCATGGACACCTATCTGCTGCGTGCGTGACATGATCCACCGATGGGATCCTTTCTGCTCCGCGCTGCGGTCACGGGTCTGGCGCTGTGGGTGGTCACGCTCATCGTGCCGGGTATGAGGTTCGTCGGGGGCGAGACCTCGCTGCAGAAGGCCGGCATCATCTTCGTCGTCGGCATCATCTTCGGTTTGGTCAACGCGTTCATCAAGCCGGTCGTCACGTTGTTATCGCTACCCCTTTACGTGCTGACTTTGGGGCTGTTCCACGTCGTGGTCAACGCGCTCATGCTGTGGATCACCGCCTGGATCACCGAGCACACCACCCACTGGGGTCTGTGGATCGACAAGTTCTGGTGGACCGCGATCTGGGCGGCGATCCTGCTGTCGGTTGTCGGATGGGTGCTGTCGCTGTTCACGCGTAACGCTGAGCGGGCACTCGGCTAGTTAATGCGGGCCTGGTTACTGTGGTCCTATGCCCGAACTTCCCGAAGTCGAGGCGCTCGCAGACCATCTGCGCCGGCACGCGGTCGGCACCACGGTCCACAGAGTCGACGTCGCCTCGCTGTCGGTGCTTAAAACCTTCGATCCGCCGATCACCGCCCTGCACGGCCGAACGGTCACCGCCGCGCACCGTTGGGGCAAGTACCTCGGAATGCAGGCTGATGATCTGTACCTGATCGCCCACCTGTCCCGGGCCGGGTGGCTGCGCTGGTCGGATGCGTTGAACCCGTCGCCGCTGAAACCGGGTAAGGGGCCCATCGCGTTGCGCGTACATCTGGCCGACGGAGGTTTCGACCTCACCGAGGCGGGCACCCAGAAGCGGCTGGCGGTGTGGCTGGTCCGCGACCCGGCACAGGTCCCCGGGATCGCGAACCTGGGCCCGGATGGGTTGAGTCTCACGGCGGACGATCTCGGTACGGTGTTGGCGCACAACACCGGACGGATCAAGACCGTCCTGACCGACCAGTCGGTCATCGCCGGGATCGGCAATGCCTACAGCGACGAGATCCTCCATACCGCAAAGCGGTCACCGTTCGCGACAGCCTCGAAGCTCGGCGAGGACCAACTGCTGGCGCTGCACCAGGCCATGCACTCGGTGCTCGGTGATGCGGTCCAGCGATCGGTGGGGCAGCAGGCCGCCACCCTCAAGGGCGAGAAGCGATCCGGGCTCCGGGTGCACGGCCGCACCGGCCTGCCCTGCCCGGTGTGCGGTGACACCGTGCGGGAAGTTTCCTTCGCCGAGAAATCCTTTCAGTACTGTGCGGGGTGTCAGACCGGCGGCAAGGTGCTCGCCGACAGGCGGATGTCGAGGTTGCTCAAATGAACAGGCCGCGCAGAGTCCGGCACAGCATTCTCATCACCGGTGCAAGCTCCGGACTTGGTGCGGGCATGGCCTGGGCGTTCGCCGCGAAGGGACGCGATCTCGCGCTGTGCGCCCGCCGGACCGATCGCCTCGAGGAATTGAAAGCCGAACTCCTGCAGCGCTATCCGAACATCCGGGTCGCGATCGCCGAACTCGACGTCAACGAACACGAGAAGGTGACGGAGGTGTTCGCCGCACTGGGCGCCGAGATCGGCGGTATCGACCGGGTGATCGTCAACGCCGGGATCGGCAAGGGTGCGCCCCTGGGCGGCGGCAAGTTGTGGGCGAACAAGGCCACCATCGAGACGAATCTGGTGGCCGCACTGGTTCAGATCGAAACGGCACTGGAGATCTTCAAACGTCAGGGCCATGGGCATCTGGTCCTGATCTCCAGTGTGCTGGGCAACAAGGGAGTCGGCGGCGTGAAGGCCGCCTATGCGGCCAGCAAGGCCGGGCTGTCCTCGCTGGGTGAGTCGCTGCGCGCCGAATATGCCTCTGGTCCAATTAAAGTCACGGTGATCGAACCCGGCTACATCGAATCGGAGATGACCGCCAGAACGGCCAAGACCATGCTGATGGTGGACAACGAGACCGGCGTGGCCAAAATGGTCGACGCCATCGAAATGGAAAAGGGACGGGCCATCGTTCCGGGCTGGCCGTGGATTCCGCTTGTGGCGCTGCTCAGGGCGTTGCCGCCGAGATTCACCAAACCCTTCGCCTGATCGGCCGCGCGGGGGCGACAATGGCTACATGAAGACGAAAACAATCTCGATCGTGTTCGCCGGCACCGCGGTGGCGGCACTTGCGTGGGCGTTGCCGGCCACTGCTGACCCCGACTGCGTCAACCCCGACGGCAGCCCGTGCAACATCGTGACGCCGAACGATGTCAGCGGTTCGATTCCCGGTGGCCCGACTGGACAGGTCACCCCGGGCGACGTCAGCGGTTCCATTCCCGGCGGACCCACCGGTCAGGTCACCCCCGGGGATGTCAACGGCTGCATTCCGGGCATCGGCTGCATCAACATCCCGCGCTGACGGCCGAACGTCAGGCGGTTCGGCCGCGCTCCTCGCGGTAGCGGCGCACCAGGGCGTCGGTGGAACTGTCCGACTGTTGGGCAGGGGAGGCGTCCTCGGTGATCACCGGCAGTAGCGCCTTGGCCTGGGTCTTGCCCAGTTCCACACCCCACTGGTCGAACGAGTCGATGCCCCAGATCACTCCCTCGGTGAAAACCTGGTGCTCGTAGAGGGCGATCAACTGGCCGAGTACCGACGGTGTCAACCGCGTAGCCAGGATCGAGGTCGAGGGCTTATTGCCCGGCATCACCTTGTGCGGCACCACTTTCGGTGACGTCCCCTCGGCTGAAATCTCCTCGGCGGTCTTACCGAACGCCAACACCTGGGTCTGGGCGAAGAAATTGCTCATCAGCAGGTCATGCATGCTGCCCTGACCATCGGCGGTGGGCAGGTCGTCGGTCGGCTGGCTGAACCCGATGAAGTCGGCGGGCACCAACCTGGTGCCCTGGTGCAGTAGTTGGTAGAAGGCGTGCTGGCCGTTGGTGCCCGGCTCGCCCCAGAAGATCTCGCCGGTCCGGCTGCTGACGGCGGTACCGTCGGCCCGCACCGACTTGCCGTTGGACTCCATCGTGAGCTGCTGAAGGTAGGCGGCGAAGCGAGCCAGGTCGTTGGAATACGGCAGCACCGCACGGGTTTCGGCGCCGAAGAAGTTCGAGTACCACAAACCGATCAGGCCCAGCAGAACAGGTGCGTTGGCCTCCAGGGGCGCGGTGGCGAAATGGCGGTCGACGATGTGGAACCCGGACAGGAAGTCGGCGAAGGCCTCCCGGCCGATCACCGCCATCAGCGACAGCCCGATAGCGGAGTCCACCGAGTAGCGGCCGCCCACCCAGTCCCAGAACCCGAACATGTTGGCCGTGTCGATGCCGAATTTCTCGACCAGTTCGGCGTTGGTCGACACCGCCACGAAGTGTTTGGCCACCGC
>JAHBAP020000556.1 GCA_018500005.2 Mycobacterium sp.
AGATGTGTATAAGAGACAGGTCCTGGCCGCCGCGCCTAGTAGCCCCGGCAGCAGACTCCACGGCATGGCGTCGGCCAGCGCGGGCGCCTTGGGCCCGGCGACGATGCACGGCCGCAGGATATAGACCGACAGGTCCGATCCGGCGGTGATATCGGCCAAAGCAGCCTCCAGTGCGGCCTTCTGTTCAGAGTAGTAGTGCTCGGGGGTGCCGCGGGTCGGAACATCCTCGGTGATGGGCGACGGATTGTCGGGGTGGTAGCCGTAGGCCGCCACCGATGAGGTGTAGACCAGCCGGCGGGGACGGGATGCCGCGACGGTGGCCTCGAATACATTGCGGGTACCCACGAGGTTGACGTGGGCGCTCTCGGCGCGCGACCCCATGATGATGAACGCAAGATGCACCACCACATCGGCCTCGGCCACGAGGGCGTCGACGGCATCGCGGTCCAGAATGTCGCCCTGGCGATAGCTCGTCTTGGTCCAGCCGTGCGCAGCCGGGTCGAACGGCCTGCGAGCCATCCCGATGATGCGCTCCACACTCGGATCACGCTCGAGCGCATCGACCGTGGATATGCCGATCTCGCCGGTCGGCCCGGTCACCGCGACAGTCAGTCCCATGGCTTGCAGTGTGCCCTTTCTGACGCGGGAATCGGTGTAAGTCAGCCGATTTCGAAGTGCTGGTAGTCCACCGGATCGCGCCAGGCCCCGCCCCACCGCCAGCCGCGATCGGTAAATGCGCGCACCGCGGGATCCCCGGAATGCAGCAGCTGTGGGTCGGACAACGAGCGATCGAGATAGCGGCGGGCGGTCTTGGGTTGCAGATCCCCGGCGCCGTCGATGTAGGGGTTGGTGAGCGGGTTGATGTCGACAGCGCGGCCGTAGGCATGCAGCGACCAGCTCGAGCTGCCCGGCAATGGCCGACAGTTGAACGCCGAA
The DNA here is from genome assembly GCA_018500005.2 of Mycobacterium sp. GTDB lineage: Bacteria > Actinomycetota > Actinomycetes > Mycobacteriales > Mycobacteriaceae > Mycobacterium. Next base: position 937 of record JAHBAP020000556.1, read on the forward strand.
GTGTTGTTGTCCTGCATGGACAATTCGTCCTCGGCACCCGGATAGTGGTCGACGGTCTGCATCTTGGCGATCGGGTAGTTCAGCCGCCGCAGCTCACCGAAGATCGTGATGACGTCGTCGACGTAGTCCTTGTTCACGACGATCGACCCGCGCTCAGGGTTGCCGTTCGGGCCGACGTAGTCGAGGTCGACACGGCGCAAGCCCTCCGGAGGCACCGGACAGCCGGGCCGCCAGCTCTCGCCGAGTTCGGCGGCGGTCACCTCGTGCACAGCCGGTCCCGCCGGAGGGGTGTTCGGCTGCGGGATCGACGCCATCTCCGGGGAATCCGCTGGGGCTACCTGACCGGAGGCCGGTGGCTTCGGCGGCGAGGCGAGCGCGTACGCGACACCGGTCGCGGCAAAAGCGGTCACCGCGGCCGCCGCCGCGATCCGCCTGCAGATCACCGAACGCCGCACCTCACAGATCCCATCACAGAAGTCCCAGGAATCGCCGTCACGCCGCGGCCGCGGACCGGCCCGAAGATCGGAGTGCGGTTCGGCGGGGCGATCCGGCGGCCGCCCGGCGCTCCGGGTTTCGGATCTCGCGCGGCGCGGGGGTCGCCGGCACCGGGCCCTTCGCGGTGCTCGGAGGCGTCGATTGCGCGATCTTGGCCTGCGCCGCGTCATTGCGCAGGTAACCCTTGTCGACGACCCTCTTCAGCGACTTTTCGATCGCCGTGACGATGCGTTCGGAAACACCGATATCGCGAAGCGGCTGCACGAGCGGAAGCTTCTCGGTCGGCAGCAGGTAGGTGGTGGTGGTGCCACCGAGGCTGTTGACGGTGGTGGTGATGTTGGCCAGCGGGACGGTCGACAGGTCGAGACCGCCGGGGATGGTCTCGTAGCCGCCGTGGACATAGATGGTGCCCAGTAGGGCGTTGACCACGCTCACCAGATTCCACTGGCGGTCGGGGAAATCGGCCCACCCGTCGTACTCGCCGTTGACGATGACGGTGTCGTACGGGGTGTCCGGTGGGGCGAACGGTGTGAGGTGGATCAGGGGGACCCGGAAGTGGAGTGTTCTGAGGATGCCCCCGGCGCCGGTCGGGTCGCCGATGGTGACAAAGGTGAGCCGATCAGGGGCGGGTCGCTGGTCGGCGGACAACGCCATCAAGGCTTTCTTGGCGTAGGCCACGGCGATTGCGCCCTGGCTGAATCCGGCCGCGATAGCGGGCTCGGCGGCGTCGCGCAGATCCCGTTCGATCCCCGTCACGGCGATCCCGATCGATCTATCCATACCGATCAATGCCGCGGGATAGGCGACTCGGGAGATCTAGGTGCCGGCGAAGTAGCCGGGCAGCAACTGTTCGGGGAAGGGCGGGTCGTGCGTGGTTCGGGTGCCGCTGACGGTAAATGCCGTGACGGCACTCGCCGGGGTGGTCACGATGGGGCAGACGATGCTGATGAGCATCGCTGTGACGATTGCCAGCACAGAGCGCAGCCGCGCCATGAAAAGACGCTAGCCCACCGCGGGCACTGAGGCTACTGCGGTTTACGCCGTGCTGTCGGGACCGAGAAGCTGACAGTCCGGGGCGGGCGGCAGGGTCACCCAGCCGGCGCATCCACGCCCGGTGGCGGTGTAGACCACGCCGGGACGGTATGGCAGCGCGATCCGTGCCGGCTCAACGCCGTTCGACTGCGCGCAGGTTTGGGCGCCATCGGAAGGTTGCAAGCAGGCCACCGCGGAGTAGGGGGCGGCCAGCGCCGCACATCCGGTCGAGAGCACCGTCGCGACCACCGAGGCCTCGCGTGTCAGCGACAGCGCGAACTGGCACGGCGGTGGCGGGGGCGGCGGCC
>JAHBAP020000398.1 GCA_018500005.2 Mycobacterium sp.
CCTGGCGAGTGTGCGCGGACACCGACTTTCCTGCGTTCGGAGAGGATTCGGCGTCCGCCGATGCAACGCCGTGTCCGCACAGCGCCGCCGCACCCAACCCCAGGCCGAGCGCCACCCCCCAGCGCAGACTCACCGGGCTTCTCGTCGCGACACTGCTCTAGCCACGCAGAAAGCCTAGCCCTGCCGCCTCGTCAGGACTTGCTCGACACCAGCCCGGGGTTACCCACCCCTACCGTGATCCGCGGCGATGCCGCCGGGTCGAGCCAGGTCAGCAGAGACTTCATCTCCTGGCGACCGACCGCCACACAACCCCAGGTGGGAGAGCCGTCGGTGACGTGCAGGAAGATCCCGGACACCTTCCCGGGGATACGTTGCGGGTTCACCGCGATATTGACCGCGTAGTCGTAGACCGGGCCGGAGTCGTACAGATTCTCGGTGATCGACGACGGATTCGCCGCGGACCGGACGTGGGTGTTGTAGGTCGGCGAACTCGCGTCCTCGTCCCACCAGTCCTGCTGGGTGGCCTGAAAGTAAGGCATCTTGGTGCCGGGATTGGGTTCCCGGCCGAAGGCCTGGTCGAAGGCGAACGTCCCGACCGGAGTGCGGTGCACGCCGTCGGCTCCCTCGCCGACCCCCACGTCGCCGACCATGGCTTTGGTCGGCCCCAGCACGACCTTCCAGTCCTGGCCAACCTTCTGGAATGCGGTGAGCGTTCCAGAGGTCGAATTGGCGGCGGGCACACCGACGACGATCCACTGTGTGGTCTGGGCGGCCGGCGGCGGCGCGGGCGTCGGCACGGCGGCGGCAGGGGCGGCGGCGGACAGCGTCAGCGCGGCCAGACCGATCGCGAACATCTTCTTCGGCACGTCCCAAAGGCTAACGGCCGGAGACGGCGAGTCCGCGGTCGTGAAATGATTCGCCACCCAACCGGGAGCGAATCGAGACCGATCAGTGCTGGAAGGTGATGACGAGGCGGGGCGGTCCGTCGAGTGCGTCCACCCGGAACGGCACCGTCGACCGCAGTCCGACGACCCAGGTGAGCACCGCCTCGAAATCCCCGGCGGACGTCACCTCCGTCACCGACCGGGTCGCGGCGGTGACGGAGGCCGGGCCGAGGTAGGTGCGGGGCCCACCGCCCCATCCCTGCCCGGTGGCCGGGTTGAAGCTGATCTGCACCAGGGATGCGGCACCGGGCAGCGGTATTTCCGCACCCGAGGCGTCGGCGTGCGCGGGCAGCGTCTCGTAGCCGACGATATAGCCGGGGACCCGGTCGGTGAACTCGAATTCCAGCCGGTCGTGGCCGTTCTCGGCGGCCAGCCGCACCGCAGCCAGATGCGCCATCTCCCCGGACGCCGGAACGCTGACCGCTGTGGTGGACCCGGGCGACTGCGGGGCGTGGGAACCGCAACCGGTCACCACCGCCGCAATGCCGGCGGCCACGGCGGCGGTTACCAGCCGGGGGCGGATCAGGATTCCTTGACCTGGGCGTACCAGATGCGGTCGGCGACCGACACGATGTCATCGGAGATCGCCGAGATACGCCGGTAGAACTCACGGCGGGCTGTGACGACGCTGATATCGGTCACGGTGAGCAGATCTCCAGCGGCCTGCCGATAGATCCGTTCCAGATTGCGCTGGGACTTCACCGCCGCGTCAGCGGCCTCGGTGGCAGACGCCCTCGCCACGGCGTCGGCTTTGCCGCGCGGCTCGGACAACGCGGTGAAGGCGGTCCTGATGTGTTGGACACCCTCGGCCAGCAGCACGGCCATGTCCGCGGTGGCCGGGTCGGGCGGAACCTGCATGGCCTCGGCCTCCCGGACGGTGTTCTTGGCGCCGTTGATCACCTTGTCGAGATCGCGGGAGAGTTGGAACAGATCCTCGGGCGGCAACGGCGTGGTGAAGGCCTCACTGACCGAGTCGACCAAGCTGCGCCGCACCTCGTCGCAGTCGTGCTCGGCGGCCCGGACATCGTCGGCTCGCGCGGTGTTGCCACCGGCCCATTCGGCGAAGGCATCCATGCCCCGCACGGTGATATCGGCCTGCTGTTGGAGCATGCCGATCACATCGGGAGTCTCAGGAAGGAACCAGCGGGTCATAGCGCTCTCCATACGAGTAGGACGAGGACCGCCAGCAGGGCGGCCGCGGGAATGGTGGTCAGCCAGGCGACACCCATCTCCCGCACGATCTGCCAGCGGACGTGCTTCCAACGGCGCCGGCCACCGCCCACCCCGACGACCGAGGACGCCACCACCTGGGTCGTGCTGACCGGTGCGCCGACCAGGGAGGCCCCGAGGATGACCGCTGTGGAAGAGGCCTGGCTGGCGAAAGAATCCAGCGGCGTCAGCGTGAATATCCGCTGCCCGATGGTTTTGACGATCCGCCAACCACCCAGTGCGGTGCCGGCGGTGAGCGCCAGGCCGGTGATCACCTTGGCCCACAGCGGAACCGTCATGGTGGCGGTCTGACCAGAGGCCAACAGCAGCACCGCGATGACACCCATCGACTTCTGCGCATCATTACCGCCGTGGCTGAACGAAAGTCCTGCCGCGGCAACCCATCCGCCGCCGCGGACCGGTCCGATCCACCGCGCGGTCCAGCGACGGGAAACCACCCTGAGCAAGCGCAGCAACACGAATGCCACGGCAAATCCCAGGGGCGGGGAGATCAAGAGCGCGACCAGAACGCCGATCACCCCGGTGGGATGCCAGCCGTGGAGTCCGCCCCACTGCACCGACTTCCACCCGCCGGTTCCGGAGATGACGCCGTCGGCGACGGCGGCCCCCACCAGGCCGCCGACCAGAGCGTGCCCGGAAGACGACGGGAGGCCCCGCCACCAGGTGATGAGATTCCAGGCGGGCGCCCCGGCCAGACCCGCCCCCCCGA
>JAHBAP020000325.1 GCA_018500005.2 Mycobacterium sp.
GACGGCCCCGTCGACCACATGCGCGCCCAGCCCCTGCTGACCGGTTACATCAAGGAGAACTACGCCGGCGAGGACATCGTGGTGGTCTCCCCAGACTCCGGCCGGGTGCGGGTGGCCGAGAAATGGGCTGATTCGCTGGGCGGCACACCGCTGGCCTTCATCCATAAAACCCGCGACCCCCGGGTGCCCAACCAGGTGGTGTCCAACCGGGTGGTCGGCGAGGTCGAGGGCAAGACCTGCGTACTGACCGACGACATGATCGACACCGGCGGCACCATCGCCGGCGCGGTGAAACTGTTGCGCGAGGACGGCGCCAAAGACGTCATCATCGCCGCGACCCACGGCGTGCTGTCGGATCCGGCGGCCGAGCGGCTGGCGTCGTGCGGCGCCCGCGAGGTGATCGTCACCAACACCCTGCCGATCGAGGAGGCTAAGCGCTTTCCGCAGCTCACCGTTCTGTCCATTGCACCCCTGCTGGCCAGCACCATCCGCGCGGTCTTCGAGAACGGCTCCGTCACAGGACTTTTCGACGGCGATGCATAGATCCACCGCCGCGGTGTTAGTGACTGCGGCCGTCACCATCGCAGGCTGCAGCACGAAAACGGCGGACTACTCGACCATCTGGACGTCGAGCACCTCGAGCACGACGACCACGGTGTCGACCTCACCGACCCCGATCGCGCAGTACCTCTCCGGCGTCGGGGTCACCGGCCAGCAGGTGCCCCTGGACAAACTGACCGAACTGACCGTCACACTGCCGCGGCCGCCTGGATGGACCAAATACGCCAACCCGAACTTCTCCCCCGGCACCGAGGCGATCGCGAAAAACAACAGCTATCCGACCGCGATGGTCATGGTGTTCAAACTCGACGGCAACTTCGACATCCCGGCAGCCCTGGAGCACGCCGACGACGACGCCGAGCTGTCGAAGAACTTCGTCCGGTTGAATTACTCCAACGCCGACTTCGCCGGCTTTCCCTCGTCGATGATCGAAGGCAGCTACGACCACAACGAGACCCGGCTGCACACCTACAACCGGATCGTCTTCCCGGTAACGCCGAAGTTCGACCGCTACCTGGTGCAGTTCACGGTGACCACGCTGGCAGACCAGGCCGCGGCGGCCGCTCCGGACGTCCTGAAGGTCATCGAGGGCTTCACAGTCGCGGTGAAGTAGGTTTGCGGCCATGCGTTCGTGGACTGCCGCCGATCTCCCCTCGTTTGCCGGACGAACCGTGATCGTCACCGGCGCCAACAGCGGCCTGGGTCTGGTCACCGCCCGCGAGTTGGCCCGGGTGGGCGCACGGACGATCCTGGCCTGCCGGAACGTCGGCAAGGGCGAGGCTGCCGCGGCCGGCATGACCGGCGAAGTCGAGGTACGTCGGTTGGACCTGCAGGACCTGGCCTCGGTGCACGACTTCGCCGACTCCATCACCGTTGCGGATGTGCTGATCAACAACGCCGGGATCATGGCGGTGCCCTACTCGATCACCAAGGACGGTTTCGAGAGCCAGATCGGCACTAACCATCTGGGCCACTTCGCCCTGACCAACCTGCTGCTGCCCAAGATCACCGACCGGGTCGTCACGGTGTCGTCGGTCATGCACCTGACGGGCTGGATCAGCCTCAACGACCTGAACTGGAAGGCGCGCCCCTACTCGGCGTGGCTGGCCTACGGCCAGTCCAAGCTCGCCAATCTGCTGTTCACCAGCGAGTTGCAGCGCCGACTGATCGCCGCCGGTTCCTACGTCAAGGCCCACGCCGCCCACCCCGGCTACTCGGCGACCAATCTGCAGGGGCACACCGGCAACAAGATCGGCACGCCGGTTTGGATGGCGCTGAACAAGGTGGCCGGGACCAGCCCCGAATACGGCGCGGCGCCCACGCTGTACGCGGCGTCACAGGACCTGCCGCCGGACAGTTTCATCGGCCCGAAGTACGGCGCCCGCGGACCCGTCAGCGAGACCGGCCGCAGTCCACTGGCCCGGGACTCGAAAACCGCACGACGGTTGTGGCAGCTGTCCGAGGACCTCACGGGGACCGAATTTCCGCTCTAGGTCACCGGTCGGCTACCCTTGGCGACGCGTCACGGCGAGGGTGGTCAGACCACCGTTATCGACGAGGCCCGGGAATTCGAGCCCGCCTTCGCTGTGCATCAAGACCACCGAAGGCAAGGAGCATCGAACATGGCCAAGGGCGCCACCACCAACAAACTCACCGTCGAGATCCGCACCCGCACCGGCAAGGGCGCCTCGCGTCAGGCCCGCCGTGAAGGCAAGTTCCCCGCCGTCCTCTACGGCCACGGCACCGAGCCCCAGCACCTCGAGCTCAACGCCCACGACTTCGCCGCCGTGCTGCGCCACTCCGGCACCAACGCGGTACTGAGCCTGCAGATCGACGGTAAGGAGCAGCTGGCGCTGACCAAGGCGCTGGACATCCACCCGATCAAGCGCAGCATCACCCATGCCGACCTGATCATCGTCAAGCGCGGCGAGAAGGTGACCGTCGAGGTCCCGGTCGCACTGGAAGGCGAAGCCGCCTCCGGCACCCTGGTCACCCAGGACGCCACCACCATCGAGATCGAGGCCGAGGCGCTGTCGATCCCGGAAAGCCTCAGCGTGTCCATCGAGGACGCCGAGGAAGGCACCCAGATCCTGGCCGGCGATATCACGCTCCCCTCCGGCGTCACCCTGGTCAGCGACCCGGAGATGCTCGTGGTCAACATCGTCGCGGCCCCCTCGGCTGAGGAGATGGACGCCGAGGGCGGCGGCGAGGAGGCCGAGACGCCCGAAGCCGAGGCCGGCGAGGCCGCCGAGGGCGAGGGCGAAGCCGCCGAGGCCGAGTAACTCGGGTGGCCGAGCCACTACTGGTTGTCGGCCTGGGCAATCCCGGACCGCAGTACGCCAAGACCCGGCACAACATCGGGTTCATGGTGGCCGACGTACTTGCGGCCCGGATCGGCGCGCCGTTCAAAGTGCACAAGAAGTCCGGCGCCGAGGTGGCCACTGGCCGCCTCGGACACCGGGCGGTCTTGCTGGCCAAGCCGCGCTGCTATATGAACGAGTCCGGCCGCCAGGTCGGGCCGCTGGCCAAGTTCTACTCGGTGCCGGCGGCCGATGTGATCGTCATCCACGACGAACTCGACATCGACTTCGGCAAGGTCCGACTCAAACTGGGCGGCGGCGAGGGCGGCCACAACGGGTTGCGTTCGGTGGCGAACGCTCTGGGCAGCAAGGATTTTCAGCGCGTCCGAATCGGGATCGGACGCCCGCCCGGACGTAAGGACCCCGCTGCGTTCGTGCTCGAACCGTTCAGCGGCACCGAACGAAAAGAGATCCCGACGATCTGCGAAATCGCAGCCGATGCGACCGAACTACTCCTCGAGGCGGGTCTGGAACCCGCGCAGAACCAGGTGCACGCCTGGTAGCCCACTAAGTTCCCCTGCCGCGAGCGTGCGCGTCGGTACGACGACACGCCGTCACGGGCGTACCTGCGCGCACGCTCAGCGGGAATGACTGCGCTGGTAGGGGCCCGCGCGGGGGTGATGTTAAGTGACTAACTGCACCGAAGTGGACCGGCGCAGCTTGCCCGACGGCGTCTTCGGGATGGTGCCCGGCCCCAGCACGACCACGTTGCGCGGCCGCGCGTCGACCTCGCCGACGACCTCATGGGCGACCGCCTTCTCGATACGGCGGACCGCGACCGGATCCTCCCAGTCGTTGGACTCCACCGCCACCGCGAAGGTCTCCCGGGAGTGTCCGGCGTCCAAGCGCACCGCGACGGCGCAGCCCGGCCGGACTCCCTCGACCCGGCCGGCGGCCCGTTCGATATCGGTCGGGTAGATGTTGCGGCCGGCCATGATGATGACGTCCTTGACCCGGCCGCACACCACGACGTGGCCCTCATCGGTGAGGTAACCGAGGTCACCGGTGTCATACCAGCCGTTCTCATCCTGCGCGGCGACGAAGCCGCCCATGGTGATGTAGCCGGGGGTCAGTGACTCGCCGCGCAGCTCGATGATGCCGACCCCGCGAGCGGGCAGGACCGTTCCGTCCTCGTCGACGACGCGGGCCTCCAGATCCTGCAGCAGCGGTCCGAGCGTGGCCAGCCGACGGGTATTGCCCTTGGTCGCCGGGATGGCGCGGCGCAGTGCGGCCAGCAGATCGGCGTCGACCTCGTCGACCACCAGGCCGGCGCCGCACTCGGAGAACGACACCGCCAGCGTGGTTTCGGCCATGCCGTAGGCCGGCAGGATCGCCTTGGGGCTCATGCCGAACGGCTTGCCGGCTTCCAGCAGATCCTCGACGTCGGCCGGATCCACCGGCTCGGCACCGGACAGCGCGAAACGCAATGTGGACAAATCGAATTCACCCGGCCGGGCCTGGCGGCGCAACCGCTTTCCGAACAGCGCATAGGCGAAGTTGGGCGCCGCGGTCATGGTGCCCTTGTACTTGTCGATCAGCTTGGCCCACAGCAGGGTGTCGCGCAGGAAGTCCAGCGGAGTGACCTTCACCAGTTCGGCGCCGAAGTACATCGGGATGGTCAGGAAGCCAACCATGCCCATGTCGTGGAAGCAGGGCAGCCAGCTGACCATGACGTCCTTCTCGACGTCGTACTGCGCGCCGATGAACATGGCCTCGGCGTTGGAGTAGATGTTGCGGTGGGTGATGACGACGGCCTTGGGAGATCCGGTGGAACCGGACGTCAACTGCATCAGCGCAACGTCGTCCTCGCCGGTCTCCACCGGGTCGATCGGGTCCGCGGCCAGCAGTTCCTCGACGGTCAGCACTTTCAGCCCACGCTCGGCCAGCACCGGGGCGGCGGCGAGGAACGGATCGGAGATGACGACGGCCTTGGCCTCGATCATGTCGACGACGTTGGTGGTGTCCTCAGCCCAGTGCACCAGGTCGGTGCGAGGGGTCGGCTGGTGCAGCATGGTGATACTGGCGCCGCGCAGCCAGAGGGCCTGGGCGGTCGGTGCGATCTCCACCGGCGCACCGGCCAGCACGCCCACGGCGTCTCCGTGACCGACACCCGCGGCGGCCAAACCACCGGCGATGCGCCGGGCACGCCCGTGCACTTCGCGCCAGGTGCGCCGGACCGGCTCATGTGGTTCTCCGGTGACCATGCCCTTGGTGGTGGTCAGGGCACTGCGAACCATCTTGTCGGTGAATCTGCTCACGATGACCTCCTCGGCATCCGGCGCAGCCCCTGCGTAAACCTGGGCGACAGCCGGTCTCCA
>JAHBAP020000448.1 GCA_018500005.2 Mycobacterium sp.
GCGCCGGGCGTGCGCATCTTCGAGGGGATTCCCTACGCGGCGGCCCCGGTCGGCTCCCTGCGCTGGCAGCCTCCGGTGGCGCCGGTTCCGTGGCGGACGCCGCGGGACGCCACCAAACCCGGCTTGCGCTGCATTCAAGACGTACGAGCCGACCCGGATTTCGGGAGGCGCACCAGTGAGGACTGTCTGAATCTCACCGTGTGGGCACCCGAGGGCGCAGGACCGGATTCAACGCGGCCAGTGATGGTCTGGATTCACGGGGGAGGGTTCTTCAACGGCAGTTCGGACATCTACAACGCACACTGGCTGGCGACCCGCGGCAACATCGTCGTCGTCACCGTCAATTACCGCCTCGGGGCCCTTGGATTCCTGGCGCATCCCGCACTGGGCGGTCGGAGCGACCCGGGTGAAGATCCCGGTAACTACGGACTGGCCGATCAGCAGGCGGCCCTGCGGTGGGTGCGCGACAACATCGGAGCCTTCGGCGGCGACCCGGCCCGGGTCACCATCGCCGGTGAGTCGGCCGGGGCGATGTCGGTGTGCGACCACCTCGTCGCCCCTGAGTCGGCAGGGCTGTTCCGGGCGGCAATCATGCAGAGCGGACCCTGCCAGGCACAGGTCGACCTGCAGACCGCCGAGCGGATCAGCATCGGCTACGCGGCCCGCGCCGGATGCCCGGGCCCTGCGGCGCTTCAGTGTCTGTTGGATCTGCCGGCGAACAGGCTGCAGGACGGTCCGCGTTACGTTCAGGTCGGCGCCAACCCCATCACCGGCCCCGTCACCGGTACCAGGAGGCTTCCGGTCGGCGCGGCGCAGGTGGCATCGCACGGCCCCACCGCGCGGGTGCCGGTGCTCATCGGCAGCACGGCCGACGAGTTCACGCTCTTCGTGGCGATCACCTACCTGCGCCAGCATCGGCTGGCGCCGTACCGTTCGCTGCTGGACGACACTTTTGGTTGGCAGGCCCCGGCCGTCGCCGCGAGGTATCCGCTCAGCAGGTACGACGGCAACACCGGACTGGCCTACGCGGCCGCGGTCACCGACGGAGTCTTCGCCTGCCCCATCGACACTTTGGCCGCCGGCCTGGCTCGCCGAGCACCGGCCTACGCCTATGAGTTCGCCGACCGGAACGCACCCGCCCCGGAACCCATGCGGCACGTTCCGTTCCCGGTCGGCGCAAGCCACGCATTGGAGTTGCGCTACCTGTTCGACATGGGCGGCGCGCCGCCGCTGAACCCGGCCCAACGTGAGTTGTCCGACCAGATGATCGACTACTGGAGCCGGTTCGTGACCACGGGCAATCCCGACGTTGCCGGCCAGCCGCACTGGCCTGCCCTGGATCCGAGCCGCCCCGAGCGGCTCCGGCTGCAACCCGGGGCGGTAACGGTCGAATCGGACTTCGCCCAGCGTCACCAATGCGAGTTCTGGGCCGGGCTCGGCTGATTCGTCGGCCGCCCTGCCCACGGGCGGTCCGGGACGGTCATGCTCAGGGTATGTGCAGAGCGACCAGCGTGCAGTCGTCGTCGAACCTGCCGGTCAGCGAACCCGCCCGTAGTTCGGCGACGAGCGACTCGAGTGACCACGGTCCTTCGTCGGGGCGTCGGGCCGTTTCGAAGTGTTTGACGCAGAGGTCTGTGAAGCCGGCCATCGATCCTCGCCGGCCGTCGTTCAGCATCAGCTCGAATGCCCCGTCGCTGTAGATGAGGATGTCGGTGGTCGTGGGAACGGCGAAACTTTTGGTTTGAAACGTCGTGTCGGGGAATACGCCGACCGGAACCGTGTCGGTTGCGAGGTCGGTCATCCGCACGGCCGTTCCGTGCCTTACGAACGCCATTGCCGGGGGATGCCCGGCACTGGAGTAGCTCAGAGTCCGGTCCGACGCCCGGTAGACGCCGTACCAGGCGGTGAAGTAATTGCCGTCGTGCTGCTCCATCGGGAAGAGCCGATTGAGGCTGGCCAGCATGGCGGCCGGATCCAGCAGAATCTCCCGCTCAATTGTTCCCGAGCGAAGCACGTTGTGGACGGTCATCGACACCATCGCGGACTCCACCCCGTGTCCCGAGACGTCGATCAGATAGACGATCAGATGGTCGTCGTCGATCCATTGGTAGTAATAACTGTCACCGCCGATCTCACGCGACGGCACGCAGCTGGACCGCACCTGCACCGGACCGACGAGGCCCCCGGGCAGTGTCGACCCGACGTAACGCGCCGCACTGTCTAGTTCGCCCGCCAGATGAGCCGCCTTCACACGCAGATCGGCGAAGGCTGCGTCATCGTCGCCGACGGGCTCCCGACTGCAGAGAGGCCCCCCGCACTGGGCCAGTCGCAGGCTCTGCTCGCTGTCGTGCAGCGCCTCGGTCATTCGATTGATCTCAGCCCTCGCGCGGAACAGCGAGACGTGGGTGGCGACCCGGGACAGGACCTCTTCCCTTTCGAAGGGCTTCGTCACGTAGTCGACGCCCCCGGCCCGAAAAGCCTTGATCTTGTCTTCGACGTCCGTTGCAGCGCTGAGGAAGATCACTGGGACGGATCGACTGGCGGGATCCGCCTTGAGCTCCTCGCAGACTTCGAATCCGCTCATTCCCGGCATCCGAATATCGAGCAACACCAGATCCGGAGTATCGGTTGCGATCGAACGCAACGCCGCCGAACCGCTGGTTAAAGCCCGAACGCGGTAACCGTCCGACTCGAGGAGGACCTTGAGCAACTTCAGGGTGTCGACTTCATCGTCGACCACGACGACGTCTCCGCGCACGTGCGCTCCCTAAACTTGCGATCCGACTGAATTGGTTTGCAACCAAACAGATCATCTCCGACTATTAGGCGTCAGCGCCACTTGAGGCGCGCTGGGATGGCGGCGCTCACATACCGGGTCGCATGCCCTCCGAACCCCGATTTGGCTCAAGCCCGGAACTAAGGCATACTGGACGGGTTGCCTTGAGCCGGGTTCGCGTCCATCGTGAACGCTCCGTCCAAGGCATCCGACCAGCGCCGAAACCGGCGCATCCGGTCCCCACCTCGTCAGCGGGATTCATTTCGCTCTTCGAGGCTGCGTGCGGGCGACACACCCGACCGCGGGGGCCGGTGGACCAGGACAGGTAAACAGCGGCGGCGGAAGCCAGCGCCCTCAGCAATGTGGGCGCAGCAGCAGGAGTGAAGGTAGGAGAAGCGTGGCGGGACAGAAAATCCGCATCAGGCTCAAGGCCTACGACCATGAGGCCATCGATGCCTCAGCGCGCAAGATCGTGGAGACGGTCACCCGTACCGGTGCGAGCGTGGTCGGCCCTGTGCCGCTGCCCACCGAAAAGAACGTGTACTGCGTCATCAGGTCCCCGCACAAGTACAAGGACTCGCGGGAGCACTTCGAGATGCGCACTCACAA
>JAHBAP020000102.1 GCA_018500005.2 Mycobacterium sp.
CCACAGGTGTAAATAAGAAACGGGGGGAAGATGGCGGCGGGTGGGAGTTCGCGGCCGGCGCCCCCGCAGGCTTGCGCGAACCCCTCCCGGCCAAAATCCCCGGCGCCCAGGGCCTCAGGCGGGCCCCCCGCCGGTGAAGTGCGGACGAACTCGCGGTTCCAGTCGTGCACCAGGTGCAGCGATGCCAGCCCCGAGGCCGTCAGCGCCCGCACCAGGTTCATCGCCGCGCTGGCGTTGGCGTAGGCGCGCACCAGGCGCGATGGGTCATGTTCGCGGACCGCCGCGTCCGGGGCAAAACCGTTGATCATGTCCCCGCGGTAGGACTTCAGACCGAGGGCATCGGTGTCCGAGGAGCGCGGCTTGGCGTACTGGCCCGCGATCCGGGCAACCTTGACCACTGGAAGGCTCGCCCCATAGGTCAGCACCACGGCCATCTGGAGCAGGGTGCGGATATTGCCGCGGATGTGCGGTTCGGTGTTGTCGGTGAACGTCTCCGCGCAGTCCCCGCCCTGCAGCAGGAACGCCTCGCCGCGGGCCACCGCTGCAAGCTGCTCCGACAGCCGCTCGATTTCGGAGGGAACGGTGATGGGCGGAACGCTCTCGAGGACCTTGCGCATCGCCTGCGCCTGCGCCGCATCCCAACTGGGCTGCTGGACGGCCGGCTTGGCCAGCGCGGCGTCCAACCGCTCGCGCAGGTCGGCCGGCAGCGGCGGCAAGGCCGGTAGCTGGTCGATCGGTACGTCAACGGTCCAGTTCACCCGTCCATCCTAACCGGGCCCCGAAACCGGATTCAGCCGCGCTTCGGCCCACCGCCGGGGCGGCCCACCTGCGTCGAAGCACCCGCCTCGGGGTCGTGCCCCGTCGTCATCAGCAGATAGCGCCGGAGGTTGTGCCGGGCGTCGACGAGCGCGTCATGGGTCTCCGGCGGCCGCGGTGGCATCCGCGGGCTGCCGTGGTCCTCCCACAGCTGACGCAGTTCGCGGGTGAAGCGCGGGATCTGCGGCGGCAGGCTGGTCATCGGCCCCCACAGTTGGCAGAGCGCCACATGGTCGTAGGCGCCCACCCAAGCCCACAGCTCGATGGGCTCATCGCCGTCAATCCCGAAAAAATCCTCCAGGCCCTCGCGAATCTCGCGACGGGACCGCCACAGCGGCGAGGCCGGCGAGGGCAGTTTGGGCAGTACATGGTTGCGCACCCACCGGCCGGCAGACTCGGGGTCGAACTCGGTGGACACCGCATAAAACTCGCGGCCGTCCTCGGCGACGACGCCGATCGAGATCAGGTCGATGACACGTCCGTTGTCGATGAACTCGGTGTCATAGAAGAAGCGCATTTTTCTATCCCCCGGCTTGGACGCCGGCCGGGGCCGGTGCGGCGTGGACTTCACGGTCGAGCTCGGCCTCGACCTCCGTGGTGCTCGGGAAGCGGGGTTCACCGGCGATGACGTGCTGCAACCACAAGTTGGCCTGGACGAAGGGCCGACGCAGGTATCGCTCCCGTTCCAGCGAGTGGTGCATCTTGCGGGGCTTGTCCTGATAATGCCAACGCGCCCAGGGGGAATGCGGTCGGGCCAACCGGACCGCCCCGATCAGCAGCAGCGGGGTGAAGAACATGCCGAGCAGACCGGTCCACAGCTTGCCCTTGAGTAACACGATGACCGCGAAGGCGAGGTTGAGGACCGCGAGTCCGATGACGCTGACCCGCGCGGCCGTCGAGTCCGCGTCGCGCCAGATCCCCACGTCGAACAGCGCCAGCGGGTTGAATCCCAGCACCAGCAGGCCTGCCACGGCCACCGCGACGAATACCGCGTCGACCGAGGTGCGGCCGTCCTCCGACCAGTACACGTCCTGCAGATGCAGGATGAGCGCGAACTCGTCGAGTACCAGCGCCGCACCGATGCCGAAGAAGATCGCGGCAGCGGTGAATTGGTGGACGGTACCGCTGGCCGCCATCGTCACCATGGCGACCCCGGCGACCAGCACCAGGATCACCCCGAAGACGGCGTGATGGATGTGGGTGCCGCCCTTCCCGGAGATGTTGTGCGGCTGCCACCACTTCCGCGGGCCGGTTTGGCCCGCGGTCGCCCGGATGTAGCGGGTGATCGAACGGGTGATGAAGAACGTCAGGATGAACGCGATCAGACACCACATCAGGGGTTGGCGTCCCGGAGCGACGAAGTCGAGGTGCACGGCTAGAGGCACCGCTAGAAAATACGCCTGCACCGGTGGATCGGCAGCCGCCGGATAGTCTAGTTGGCGAGATGAGCAGGTTGCCGGCACCCGACTGGGGCACTCTCCTCGGGCGAAGCCGATCTGGCCGCCCGGTGCTTTGGCGTCTGTGCCAGGTGCTCATCGTGTTAGCTGTGGTGCGCGCCTGCTGGATGCTTTTCGGTGGCCTCCCGGACGATTTTCCGTACCTGATCGACACCGACGTCTATCGGATGGGCGGCCAGGCCTGGCTGACGGGGCAGCCGTTGTACGCCGACGGTGCGATGTTCCATACCCAGGCCGGACTGGACCTGCCGTTCACCTATCCGCCGCTGTCGGCGATCGTCTTCGCCCCCCTGGCGATGGTGTCGCTGCCGGTGGCGAGCGTTGCCATCACAGTGACGACCCTGGTGCTGCTGGTGGTGTCCACCTGGATCGTGCTGACCCGGCTCGAGGTCGGTGATTCGGCACAACGCTGGTGGCTGGCGGCCGGACTGGTCGCACTGGGCGTGTGGTGGCTGGAGCCGATCGGGGCGAACTTCTCCTTCGGCCAGATCAACGTCATCCTGATGACGCTGGTGATCGCCGACTGCGTACCGAGCCGCACGCCCTGGCCCCGCGGGCTGCTGCTGGGATTGGCCATCGCGCTCAAGCTGACTCCGGCGGTGTTTCTGCTCTATTTCGTGCTCCGTCGCGACCTCCGGGCGGTACTGACCGCGCTGGCCTCCTTCGTCGCGGCCACGCTGCTGGCCTTCGCGCTGGCACCCAGGGATTCCTGGCAGTACTGGACGGCGACCGTGCACAACACCGGACGGATCGGTGACGCCACCTACCAGACCAACCAGAACGCGGCCGGCGCGCTGGCCCGGCTCGGTTTGGGTCACGGCACTCATTTCCTGGTGTGGACGGCGGCCTGTCTGGCCGTGCTGGCCCTCACCGTCTGGGCGGTGCGTCGGATACTCGCCGCGGGGCGGGAAGGCGGCCCCGAGTCGGCTCTGGCGCTGTTGTGCGTCGCCCTCTTCGGTCTGGTGGTGTCACCGGTGTCCTGGTCACACCACTGGGTGTGGGCGTTGCCGACCATCGTGGTGACGATGGTGGTGGCCTACCGGCACCGCGACCCGGTTCTCGGAGTTGTGTCCGCCGTCGGGACCGCCCTGATGGTATGGCCGCCCATCGACTTACTGCCCGAACATCACGAGTCCGCAGCGGCGTGGTGGCGCCAACTGTTGGGGATGTCGTATGTGTGGTGGGCGTTGGCGCTGATCGCCGTCGCCGGACTGCGGTCGGCCCGGTGGCCGGTCAGCCCGCGGCGGTCTCGGGAAGCCGAGCCGACGGCTGGCCTGGACCAACCTGCGCAGTCCCCGGGACGTCCTTCTTGAGCGATGCGGCGTAGACGTCGACGTACTCCTGGCCGGAGAGTTTCATCAGCTCGTACATCACCTCGTCGATGACGGAACGCTCGATGAAGCGGTTTCCGGCCATGCCCTCGAACCGGGAGAAGTCCATCGGCTTGCCGAAACGGACCGTCACCTGACCGAAGCGCCACATCTTGGAACCCGGCGGGTTGACGACGTCGGTTCCGATCATGGCGACCGGAATCACCGGAACGCCGGACTCCAGCGCCAGCCGGGCCAGTCCGCTCTTTCCCTTGTAGAGCCTGCCGTCCGGTGAGCGGGTGCCCTCGGGA
Source organism: Mycobacterium sp. (assembly GCA_018500005.2). GTDB lineage: Bacteria > Actinomycetota > Actinomycetes > Mycobacteriales > Mycobacteriaceae > Mycobacterium. Next base: position 3,895 of record JAHBAP020000102.1, read on the forward strand.
TACATCCCGAGCAGCTTTCCCTCACCGAGGATCCGCTGGGCGGTGTCGAGTGCGGCCTGCGCCGCGTCGGCGTTGGTGCGGTCGATCGGGACCTGACCGGCGACCGTGTAGAACCACCGGTTGAAGGCGCCTTTGATGCCTTTGCCGGTGAAGTACTCGGCCTTGGCCAGGAAGGTGATACGCCGGCGGACGACCAAGGGCAGGTAGAAGCTGTCGGCCACCGCCAGGTGGTTACTGGCCAGGATGGCCGGACCTGAGTGCGGAACATGTTCCAGGCCTTCGACTTTGGGGCGGCCGAGGAAGGCCAGCAGCGGACCCATGAAGATGTACTTGAACAGCCAGTACCACATAGGCCCTCCCTCGCGTGCTCTACGCCCCCGTTGCTTTCGGCTTACTCTACCCAGCCCCTGATGACCGGACCACACGACCAGCGGTGTTCACGGACAATCCTTAGACGTCGATGTCCAGGTCGGTTTCGTCGGTCTCCACGACGATCGGGATGTGGTGGAATCGCACGCTCGACGATGGCGGCGGCTTGTTGTCGTCGGTGTCATCTTCGGTGTCATCTTCGGTGTCATCTTCGGTTCCGGGGGCAGCGCCATCCTCGGATTCGGCTGGCGCGGTATCGGTTGCCTCGGTGGCCACCATCGACTGGAGCACCGACATCAGGGTGACGCCTGTCTCTTATACACATCT
>JAHBAP020000370.1 GCA_018500005.2 Mycobacterium sp.
GCCGATGAACAGTCAGCCGCGCCCGCCGCCGCCGCCGGACTGGCCGGCGTATCCCTCGCCGCCGTTTCCGCCGCCGCCGAACCAGCCTGCCGCGCCGCCGTTTCCGCCGTTGAACCCGCTTCCCCCGTTGCCGAGCACTCCGCCGTCGCCGCCGTTGCAGACCGTCTGGCCGACACATGTCGTGGCGTCGTAACTGAATCCGTTGCCGATCAGGAAACCCGCGTCCGGATGATCGGCGGTCCCGTTGCCGATGAATCTCCGGACGAAGTCGGCCAGCAGCCGGTCCCCGCGGGCCTTCGCCGGCTCGCCGGTGGTCACCGCGGAGGCTTTCGCGACCGCCGCGGCGGCTTGGAACTCGCGACGGGCGAACGCGGCTGCCGTCCAGGCCAGTGGTGCGGCCGCTGGGCTGTCGGTGGTGCTCTTGCCGCCGAGCCATGTCAGCACGTTTGCGCCTTGGCCCGACACGGTGCCTGGGGCGGCTGCGGTCATCACCGGTACAGCGGCCGCCGGACGGACTGCCGGGGCGACTACCGCGGTCGGCGCACTACGGCGAGTGGAGCGGGTAATCGGCGGGCCGGCCGCGGGTGCGGGTGCAGCTGCGGCGAAGGACCCTGCTTCGGGGAGTTCCACTGTTGGGTCGGGCCGGACGGCCGCTACCGGCTGCGGCACCGTCAGCGGGGCGCGCGGCGCGACCACCGCGGCCGACCCCGCTGGCGAATCGTTCGGTCCGGTGGGCGCGGAATCACCGGTCGCCGACCGGCGCCCGCGGGTCGGGGTATCCGCTGGTGACGTGTCCCATCCCCGAGTCGTACGCGTTGTTGAAGTCGATGCGCGTGACGGTCCCGCAGAGCGGGTGCTGGGCCCGTTGGCGCTGGAATTCCCATCATTTGCGGGTTCGGCACTGGCCACCGTCGGCACCGAAGCGATTGCCGCGCCGATGCCCAACGCTATCGCCAGGGCTCCCACTCGACCTACATACCGAGCCGACCATGAATCCGAAGCGACGAGCATGACTGACCCCCAATATCCGCGACGAATGAGACGGCCTGGACTCGACCGGAGAGGGCTTTTACCTTAGGAACAATTCCTTTTCAGGTGAAGCATTTCGGGCTTTCGTCATCTTTTCAGGACTCTTGGCACGTATACCGCAGACCTCACCCGGCCTAACGGGCCAGCCACGGTCCGAGTCGTCGGAGGGCCTCGTGAATGTCGGAGGCCGGCCCGGCGAAGGACAGTCGGACGAAGGAGTTGCCTTCCACGGTGTCGAAGTCGATACCGGGGGCGATGGCAAGTCCGGTGTCGGCGAGTAGCTTCTCGCAGAACGTCAACGAATCCGTGGTGAAGTCGGAGACGTCGGCGTAGACGTAGAACGCGCCGTCCGGCGGTGCCAGTCGGGCGAGGCCCAACTGATGCAAGCCCGAGATGAGGGTATCCCGGTTGGCCGCGTAGTGATCCAGATGGCCTTGGGCCTCGCTGATGGCTTCCGGTGTGAACGCGGCCAGTGCGGCATGCTGGGCCAGCACCGGCGGGCAGATGGTGAAGTTCCCTGTTAGGCGGTCCACCGCCCGCCTCAACTCGGCGGGCACAAGTAGCCAGCCGAGCCGCCATCCCGTCATCGCGAAATATTTCGAAAAGCTGTTCACCACAACGGAATTACGCGAGGTTTCCCACGCGCAGGCGGTCTCCGGGGCGCCCGGGTACACCAGGCCGTGATAAACCTCGTCACTGATCAATCGCACGCCCTCGGCGTCACACCAGTTGGCGATGGCGGCAAGTTCGGTCGGCGGAATCACCGTTCCGGTCGGATTGGCCGGGCTGGCCACGATCACACCCTGCACCGGCCGGTCGATCGCGGCGAGCATTCCCGCCGTCGGCTGGAAGCGGGTCTGCGGACCGCATTCGATCTCCACGACCTCGCAGCCCAGCGCGGAGAGGATGTTGCGGTAGCACGGGTAACCGGGACTGGCGATGGCCACCCGGTCGCCGGCGTCGAAGCAGGCCAGGAAGGTCAGCAGGAATCCGCCCGACGAGCCCGTCGTCAGCACGACGTCGTCGACGGTGACGTCGAGGCCGAACTTGGCCGCGTAGGAGTCGGCGATCGACTGGCGAAGCTCTGGAATGCCAAGCGCCACGGTGTATCCCAAGGGTCCGGACCGCAGCGCCCGCTCGGCGGCGGCCAGCACCGGCGCGGGCGCGCCGGCACTGGGCTGGCCCGCCGAGAGGTTCACCAGATCGCCGTGGCTCCGTTGCCGTTCCGCAGCGGCCAGCCAGACGTCCATGACGTAAAACGGCGGGATACCGGCCCGGAGTGCGACGTTAACTAGAAGACCTCCGCTTCCAGTCCGCGCAACTCGTCCCGCGGCGACCCGAGAAGCTGTGCGCTGCTGTGCGCCCGTTTGAAGTACAGATGCATGTCGTGTTCCCAGGTGATGGCGATTCCGCCGTGCAACTGGATCGCCTCGCCCGCGACGGTGCAGAAGGCCTCGCTTGCCGCGAGCCGCGCCAGGGCTGCGGTCACCGGCGTCGGACCGGCGATGGCGTCGCCGACCACCGCGCGTGCCGACTGGACGGCGACATAGAGATCGGCCATCCGGTGCTTGAGGGCCTGAAAGCTGCCGATCGGCCGGCCGAACTGGATCCGTTGCTTGGTGTACTCGACGGTCAACTCCAGGCAGCGGGCCGCCGCGCCGATCTGCTCGGCCGCGAGGAGAACGGCGGCGAGATCGGCGAGGCCGGGGTCGGGTCCGATCGGTGCGGCGCCACCCGCGGTGAGCCGCGCGAGCCGGCGGGTGGGATCCAGTGGGGTGAGCGTTTCGGCGCTCACGTCGGTCCAGCGCACCACGTTGCCGTTGTCGACCGCCAGCACAACATCGGCTACGTCGCCGTTGACGACGACGTCCGGGTCGAAGACCACCGTCCCGATGCTCGCTCCGGCGGCGAGTTGCTCGAGGGTGCCGGAGTCGGGGGAGTCGGCACTCATCAGTGCCAGCTCGGTCAGCGTGGTTCCGTACAGCGGCGTGGGCACCAGTCCGCGACCGAGTTCCTCCAGAACCACTGCCGCGTCGGCCAATTCGCCGCCGGCGCCGCCCAGCTCCTCCGGGATCACCAGCGCTGCGGCGCCGACCTGGTCGCACAGCATGCTCCACAGCGCTTCGTCATAGCCCCGTTCCGAGACCATGGCGCGGCGAACCGCTTCTGGACTCGCGTGCTTGTCCACCAGGGCCGCGACGGTTTGCCGCAGCATCTGACGTTCGCTAGTCACAGCGCCTCCAGAAGCCGGCGTCGATGAGAAGTCGGGTCGCCCCACGCGGAGTGCAGGGCCTGAACTTTCAGCAGCCACAGCGATAGGTCGTGTTCGGCGGTATAGCCGATCGCGCCGTGGGTTTGCAGCGCGGTACGCGCGGCCAGCAGCGCGGCGTCGGAGGCGGCCGCCCTGGCGGCGCTTACGTCGCGGGCGGTGTCGGGCGACCCGTCGGCAAGCGAGAGTGCCGCGCCGAAAACCAACGGGCGGGCCAACTCGCACGCGATGTGCACGTCGGCCAGTCTGTGTTTGATGGCCTGGTAGCTGCCGATCACCCGGCCGAACTGGGTGCGTTGCTTGGCGTAGTCCACCGACATGTCCAGCATCGCCTGTCCGGCGCCGAGGAGTTGGGCGGCCGTGGCCAGTGCCCCGAACTCGTAGGCGCGCGCGATATCGGCCGGACGGTTCCCGCCCTGCGGCGCAACGTCGAAGAGTCGGCGCGCCGGGTCCACCGACTCGTGCCGCTCTGTGGCGGTCGCGTCGTTGACGCCGGCCTCGGTGGCCAGCAGCACAAGGTCCGCGATGTCGGCGTCGACCGCGCGCGGCACCGCGGGAGGCATCGCCACCGTCGCGATCAGATCACCGGCGGCCAACTCGGCCGCGCGACTGTCGGTCAGCAGAATCGGCGCTACCGCAATCGATTCCACGACCGGGCCGGGGACACACCACCGGCCGAGCCGTTCGACGGCGACGACGAGATCGACCGGGTGAGCGCCGATCCCGTCATACTCCTCGGGCACAGCCAGCGCCGTGACCCCGAGCTCAGCCAGTCGCGCCCAGACCGCGCGCCCCGGTGCGGTCTCGCCGGCCGCCCAGGATCGGACCGCGGCTGGAACCCCGGCGGACCCGAGCGCGGCGTCGATGCTCGTGGCGAAGTCGCGCTGCCCTTGATCCAACGAGAACTTCATCAGGCCTTGCCTCCGTCGCGGGGCAAGCCGAGAAGCCGTTCGGCGATGATATTGCGCTGAACCTCGTTGGTGCCCGCGTAGATCGGACCACCCAGGGCGAACAGCAATCCGTCCGTCCAGCTGTCGACGAGTTCGGCGTCCGGGCCGCGCAGATCGAGCGCCGTTTGGTGCAATGCGACGTCGAGATCAGACCAGAACACCTTGGTGACAGACGATTCCGCGCCGAGCTCGCCGCCCTCGGCGATTCGGGTCACCGTACCGAAGGTATGCAGCCGGTAGGCCTGGGCCTTGATCCAGGCGTCGGCCACCCGGTCGGTGAATGCCGGGTCCCCACCGCGCTGCTTCCACTCGGAGACCAGCCGCTGAGCGGGCGCGACGAACCTCGCCGGGCTCCGCAGTGACATCCCCCGCTCATTGCTGGCGGTGCTCATGGCGGCCCGCCAACCATCGTGCACGGCACCGATCACATCGGTGTCCGGGACGAACACGTCGTCCAGGAAGATCTCACCGAAACCGGTATCGCCGCTGAGTTGTTCGATCGGCCGCACGGTGACCCCGTCGGCCTTGAGGTCGAACATCACATAAGTCAAGCCGCGGTGTCGTTGCTGAGCAGGGTCGGAGCGGAACAGTCCGAAGCCGCGGTCGCCGAACGGCGCTCGGCTACTCCAAATCTTCTGTCCGTTCAGCAGCCACCCGCCGTCGGTGCGGGTCGCGGTGGAACGCAGCGAGGCCAGATCACTTCCCGACTCCGGTTCGGACCAGGCCTGTGCCCAAATCTCCTCGCCGCTGGCCATTTTCGGCAGCACTCGGTCTCGTTGTTCATCGGTTCCGTGGGCGAACAGTGTCGGAGCCAGCATCGAGGTCCCGTTGGCACTCGCCCGACCGGGGGCACCCGCCCGGAAGTACTCCTCCTCGCACACCACCCACTGCAGCAGAGTGGCGTCGCGGCCGCCGTAACGTCGCGGCCAAGTGATCACCGAGAACCCGGCATCGAACAGCACCCGGTCCCAGCGGCGGTGCTGGGCGAAGCCTTCGGCGTTGTCGTAGGACTTGGTCGGGAATTCGTGGCGGTTCGCCGCCAGGAAGATCCGCACCTCGTCACGGAAGGCGCAGGTGGCTTCGTCGTAGGTCAGATCCATCACGGCAGCTTCCGCAGTTCGGTCTTGAGGACCTTGCCCCCGGCGTTGCGGGGCAGCACGTCGAGGAAGACCACTGATCGCGGCGCCTTGAAGTTCGCCAGATGTTCCCGGCTGAATTCGATGACTTTCGGCTCGTCGATGTCGGATCCGGGGCGGCGGACGACGAATGCACGGCCGACCTCGCCGAGACGTTCATCGGGTACCCCGATCACCGCGACATCGGCGACGCCCTCGAGCCGGGCGAGAGTCTGTTCCACCTCAGCGGGGTAGACGTTGAAGCCCCCGCAGATGTACATGTCCTTGAGTCGGTCGGTGATCCGCAGGTTGCCCGCCGCATCGACGGTGCCGATGTCGCCGGTGTGCAGCCAGCCGTCGGCGTCGATGGCCTCGGCGGTGGCCCGCGGATCGTCGAGATAGCCCAGCATTACGTTGGGTCCCCGCAGAAGAACCTCGCCGGCCCCAGTGTCATCGGAGGGGCCGATGCGCATTTCGAAGTCGGCGATGGGCTGACCGCAGGTCGTCGCGACGGTGACCGGGTCGTCGTCGGCCCGGCACATGGTTCCGAACCCACTGGCCTCGGTCAGGCCGTAGGCCGTCAGCACTATGTCGAAATCGAGTTCGCTCTGCATCCGTTCGATGAGAACCACCGGCACGGTCGCCGCGCCGGTGACGGCGAACCGCAGCGAACTCAGGTCGTAGTCGGCGCGGGCCGGATGATCCAGCAGGGTCTGGTAGATGGTCGGCGGACCGGGTAGCACCGTGATCCGTTGCGCCTCAACGGTTTGCATCGCCTGCTCGGGGTCGAAGGTCAGCTGTGGGATGAGTGTCGCCCCGGTCTGCAGACAGGCAAGGATCCCGGCCTTGTAGCCGAAATTGTGGAAGAACGGGTTGATGCACAGGTAGCGGTCGGCGCTGGTGATCTGCCCGCACGCCGCCCACGACGCAGACGCGGATAGCGACTGCCGGTGTGCGCAGAGCACACCCTTGCTGCGGCCGGTTGTGCCGGAGGTGAACAGGATGTCGGACACGTCGTCGGGTCGGACCGCCGTCGCGCGGGCGTCGACCTCGGAGAGCGGAACCTGCGGACCGGCGAGGAACTCATCCCAGGTCTCGTCCTCGGCTTCGACCGGGACGCGCACGATATGGCGAAGATCCGGCAGCGCCCCGCGGTCGAGGTCTGACACCCGGTCGGCGCCCAGGAAATGCCCCATCGCGATCAGCAACGGGGCCTCGGTCCGAGCCAGGATGTCGGCCGCCTCGCCGGCGGTGTAGCGGGTGTTCAGCGGCACCAGAACCGCGCCGGCGTAATGGACTGCCAGGCAGGCGACCACCCAATGCCAGGTGTTGGGCGACCACAGCGCCACCCGGACGCCGGGTTGCACGCCCTGTCCGGCGATCGCCGCGGCGGTACGCCGAACCTCCTCGTGCAGTTCGGCGAAACTGAAGCTTCTCTCGGCCGTGATGAGGGCGGGGTGGTCGGCGAAGTCGAACGCCATCCGGTTCAGCACCGCAGGCGTTGTGAGCCTGGCATCCCCGCTCATTCAGTGCTCCTACCTGGCCCCAGGACAACAAAGCAAGTGCTTGGTAGGTTAGCCTACTCGGGTGGGCGTCGACGAGTTCCGGGTAGAGGTCCGGGAGTGGTTGGCCGAGAATCTGGTCGGCGAATACGCCGCACTCAAGGGCCTCGGCGGACCGGGCCGCGAGCACGAGGCCTTCGAGGAACGACTGGCCTGGAATCAACATCTTGCCGCGGCCGGTCTGACCTGCCTGGGCTGGCCGGTCGAGCACGGCGGCCGGGGACTCTCCGTCGCCCACCGGGTGGCCTTCTACGAGGAATACGCCAAGGCCGACGCGCCGGACAAGGTCAACCACCTCGGCGAGGAACTGGTCGGCCCGACGCTGATCGCATACGGAACCCCCGAGCAACAGCGCCGCTTCCTGCCGGCGATCCGCGATGTCACCGAATTGTGGTGCCAGGGCTATTCGGAGCCCGGTGCCGGCAGCGATCTGGCCAACGTCTCTACCTCTGCGGTGCTCGATGGCGACCACGAGGGGAGCGGAGCGACCGGTAAAGGGCACTGGATCATCAACGGGCAGAAGGTCTGGACCTCCCTGGCGCACTGGGCGCAGTGGTGCTTCGTGCTGGCCCGGTCGGAGAAAGGGTCCAAACGGCACGCCGGCCTGTCGTATCTCCTGGTGCCGTTGGACCAACCGGGTGTGGAGATCCGCCCCATCGTCCAGTTGACCGGCGACTCGGAGTTCAACGAGGTTTTCTTCACCGACGCCCGCACCGACGCCGATCTGGTTGTCGGAGAGCCCGGCGACGGCTGGCGGGTGGCGATGGGAACCCTGATGTTCGAACGAGGAGTATCCACGCTCGGCCAGCAGATCCGTTACGCACGCGAGCTTTCCGGGCTCGTCGAGGTCGCCAAGAAGTGCGGCTCAGCCGACGATCCGCTGATCCGGGAGCGGCTGACTCGAGCGTGGGCCGGTCTGCAGGCCATGCGGTCATTCGCCCTCGCGACCATGGGCGATGAGGATGAAGGTCAGGCCGCCGGCAAGGACTCGGTTTCGAAACTGCTGTGGGCCAATTGGCATCGCGACCTCGGCGAACTGGCGATGGAGATCCGCGGCAAGGCGGGACTTATTCTGTCCGGCAACGAGTTCGACGAGTGGCCGCGGCTGTTCCTGTTCTCCCGCGCCGACACCATCTACGGCGGATCCAACGAAGTCCAGCGCAACATCATCGCTGAACGGGTGCTCGGCCTGCCGCGGGAAGCGAGGGGCGGATGTCGTCATTGTCGACGCCGCCGGAGGAAACGCCCGGCCACGGACTGCTCGACGGAAAAGTCGTCGTCGTCACCGCCGCGGCCGGCACCGGGATCGGATCGGCCACCGCGCGGCGAGCCCTCCTCGAAGGCGCCGACGTGATGATTTCCGACCACCACGAACGGCGCCTCGGTGAGACGCGGGAAGCGTTGTCGGCTCTCGGTCTTGGCCGGGTGGAGAGTGTCGTCTGTGATGTCACCTCCGCGGTCCAGATCGACGCGCTGGTCTCGTCCACAACCGCCCGGTTGGGCCGATTGGACGTGCTGGTGAACAACGCCGGCCTCGGCGGGCAGACCCCGGTGATCGACATGACCGACGAGGAGTGGGATCGCGTCCTCAACGTCACCTTGACTTCCGTCATGCGCGCCACGAGGGCGGCGCTGACATACTTCCGTGACGCCGGCCATGGCGGCGCCATCGTCAACAAC
>JAHBAP020000302.1 GCA_018500005.2 Mycobacterium sp.
ACCCGCCGGTGGGCGGCGGAACCACGGTCAGCGGCAGGCCCACGATGCCCCAGCCAACGAGGCGGTGGATACCTAGCGCCAGCGGCCGGGCCAGCGCTGCGACCAGGTCGCGGCGGCCGTGTTCCTTCATTGCGACGACGGCCTGCCGGCGCGCACCCGCGTACCGGCCCAGTGCGAACACCGGCACCCCGGGGTCGACGCGCGGACTGATCAGGTGCGGCTCATCGATTGAAACCAGCAGTGCCGCGGCACAGGCTTCACACCAGCGGGTGGACGGCGCCCCGCAGCCGCCGCATTCCAGCGGAAGGACCAGTTCAAGCACGGCTCGGAGTCTGCCGGTCGGGTACGACAACCGGCCGCGGCAGCTACGGACCTCCTCCGATCGAAGGAGCCGGATTCATCAACGGTCCCGTTGGTTCACGGGATACCCGGGTGCTCTCCGCAGGCCGATAGTCGAGGTATGGCAAAAGCCGACAGCCCGGAAACGAGAAAGGAAGACCAGTGATCTGGTTCTGAGCACTAGCCCCAAACGACATGACGACCAACGGCAAGACAAACCCCAAGAACAGGAAGCAAGTCTCATGAAAACCACCCGCAAGGCCGCGATCATGCTCGGCGCTCTCGCCGTCATCGGCATGGGCGGTGTGACCGTCGCGTGCAGTCCGGCCCCGGAGAAGTCCCAGGAGATGCCGGCAACCAGCGTCACGGCGCCCTCAGCGAGCCCCAGCGAAAAGGCCCTGCAGACCAACGTGACCAGGGCGCCGATCTCCGCGGCCCCGGCGGGCGTAGGTGGCGGCGGCAACGCCGCGGTGCCCTGCGGCTTCGGCCCCAGCGGCGGCGCCCGCTGCGGCAATAACGGCTGACAAGTCAGACGAACACCACCCAACGGACGGAGCGACCCGTGATCTGGTTCTAATCGAGACATCCGCACAGAAAAGCGCAAACATGCAACAGCGAGAGGAAACCGACATGATGCACAACCGCCCCACCAGACAGGCAGGCAAGGTTGCGCTCCTTGGCGCGATGGCCATCATCGGATTGGGCGGTATGACCGTAGCCTGCAGTTCACCCAGCGAAAAGCCGGCCGAGAGCACCACCAGCGTGACGACTCCGTCCGTCCGGCCCACCGAGAAGAATGTGAACGCGACCCCGCCACCGGAGGGCAATCGGGCGGTGCCGTGTGGCTACACCACGATCTGCAATCACAGTGACTGAGAATCCGACAGCCCTGATGGCGCCGCCCGCGAGAGCTTTACCTCGCGGGCGGCGTCATCGGCAGCCGCACCGAGATGTGGGTACCGGAGTCCACCGGGATGCTGCGCATGGTGCCGCCGGCCGCCTCGATCCGAGCGCGCTGCGAGGCCATTCCGATATGGCCCTGCTCGAGCCGCTGGGCGAGGTCCTGTGTTGATATGCCCATCCCGTCGTCGACGACGTCGAGGTGGCATATCCCGTTTTCGGTCCGCAGGGTGATCGTGGCCCGGGTGGCATGGGAATGGCGCACAACATTGGACACCAGTTCGCGGGCCACTGCGAACACCATCCGATCCACCGGATCGGCCACCGGGTAGTCGATGTCGGTGGTGATGTCGATTCCGGACCGATCCGAGTTGGCCGTCGCCAACTGCTGAACCGCACGGGCTAGTCCGGCGCCGCCCAATACCGCCGGATGAAGCTCGAAGGTCGCCTCCCGCATCTGATCGGTGGCGTCCCGCAACCCGGCCTGCGCCCGCTCCAGGCCCTCGTCGGGCCGCTTCTTCAACACCGCGGCGATGTCCTGGCGCGCCATCAGCACCGACTGCAGCGGACCATCGTGGATGTATTCCGAAATCCGGCGCTGCTGATCCTCCGAAGCGGTCATCAGGTCGACCAGCAAGGCTTGCCGCGACGCACTCAACTGTGAGATCTCGTCCAGATGGCGGCCCTGAATACGGACCGCCAGAAATGCTGTGCCACAGAGAAATACGAAGATCACGGTGGCCATCGCCGCACGGCCGTAACCGGCCTGGGCCAGGAACACATGGTCGGTGAAGATCTCGACGGCGAAAGTTCCCGCGATCACTGCCAGCGCCACCGCAGCCCGGCGCCATGACACGTCCAGCAGCACCATGATCGGCAGCAGAGTGAGCACCAGCAGTGGCACGTAGGTTCCATCGGCGGCGCACACCTTGTAGGTGAACACCACCGTGACGTCGAGGACCAGCAGAACCAACTGGACGCGGGGAACCACTAGACGCCGGTGAGCCGGACTGAACAGCGCCACCGCGGCGGCCAACCCGACGATCGCGTAGAACCAGGGCAGCCAGTTGAATTGCGGCCACTTCGGCCTCTGGCCCACATACGTAGCGGCGATCATCACCGCCGCCACTCCGAGTCGGACCACCGCGACGACCCGCATCGCGCTCAGCTCGCGAGCGCGGCGAACTTCATCGATCTCGCTGACGGCCACGGCGTCGTTTATACGGCATGGCGGCCCTGCCTACAGTTGGGCGAGAGCCACCCCGCCGACCTGTGGGACCATTGCCGCCGTGGGGTCCGAAAAAGTCACCGTCGTCGTCGGCGACGACCATCCGATGTACCGGGAGGGCGTGGTCCGCGCAATGCGTGAGACCGGGCGGATCGACGTCCTCGCCGAGGCCGGCGACGGGCGCGCCGCACTGGCCGCGATCCGGGAACACCAGCCTGCGGTCGCCCTACTGGACTACCGGATGCCTGAGCTGGACGGCCTGGCCGTGGTGACGGCGGTGGTCCGCGACGAACTGCCCACGCACGTGCTGCTGCTCAGCGCAACCCAGGACCCCGCCACGGTGTACGAGGCGCTCGCTGCAGGTGCCGCCGGCTACCTGACCAAGGAGTCCGACCGGGACGAGATCGTCGCCGCGGTGATGAGTTGCGCCCGCGGCGACGGTTACGTGCCGACGCAGATCGCCAGCGGTCTGGCCAACGAGGTCCGGCACCGGTCCCGCGGCGAGGCGACGTTGTTGTCTCCCCGCGAGGCCGAGATCATCACCCTGATCGCCGAGGGGCTTTCGGTGCCCGATATCGCGGCGAAACTGCACCTCGCTCCGACCACGGTGCGCACCCATGTGCAGAACCTCTACGGCAAGCTCGGCGTGTCCGACCGGGCCGCGGCGGTGGCCGAGGCCATGCGGCGACGCCTCGTCGAGTAGACGCTGCGACTAACCCGGCATCACCGGCACGGCGCCGGGCGCCATGAATGGCAGCAGTTCAGTCCAGGTCTGACCGTTGGCGGCACTGGTGGCGAGCAGTTGCAGCACACCGCGGGCATCGGCGACGTAGACCGCCGACGGATTGGCGGCCACCGCGGATACCGGCATCACCAGGTTGTTGCTGGGGCCGTCGGAGTTGACCCCGTCGAGATTCACGTAGGACACCGGATGGGCCGGGTCGTTGCGGGTGACCACCATGTCATCGCCGGTGCGCCAGGCAAGTGACACCACCGACTTACCAAGGCCGAATCCGATACGACGGGGGTAGGTCAGCGCGAACTCCCCACCCGCGGTCTGCTCCACCCCGGCGAGCACGGCCTGGCCGTCGATCACCATCGCAACCCGGGTTCCGTCCCGGGAGATCTGCAGTTCGGTGATCGCACCGGGGAACTGGGAGGTCACCGCCGCCGAATCCACCGGGATTCGGGCCGGTTGGCCGGAGGCGGCTTCCCTGATCACCCGGACCACGCTGTTGCCGTCCACGACAATCCACACCGCGTCATCCAGCGCCCAGGTCGGCCGGGAGATCGTACGGCCGTCGGTGGCCTGAGCCGCCTGTCCGCCGCCGGGCCCGATCCACAGCGAGGCGCCCGCACCGGGCGGGACGATCACCGAGGCGACATCGGCACCGGACCGGGAGAGGGTGGCTGCGCGCTGGTCGGTCATCGTCCCGAACGAACCCGGCATCTTGACCGCGCGCTGGCCATCGAGGGCCATCATGGATCCGCCCATCAACGCATGGACACCGGCCGATGCGCCGTCGACCGCACCCGGGTCGGTGGCGGCGACGTCGGTGGTCTTCCACCCGTCGACGAACCGGTCATCCAGCGGTGCGCCGTCTACGCTGATCATGTAGGGGCCGCTGAGATCCGAGCGGGCGAGCGTCCAAATCAATTGCGCCGCAAGCAGAAGCCGGCTGGCCGGGTCGGTGGTGGTGAGATTTTCCAGGTCTACCCGGGCACCGCCGTAGCCGCGGCCCACCCCGGTCTTTCCACCGTCGGCGCGGGTGACGGGACCGCGAAGCTTCAACGGCGGACCCAGCAGATTGCGCACCGCCTTGGACATCTCCGGCCTTGGCCCGGCCATGAGCTTGTTGACCAACTCGGTGGCCAGCAGGTCCGGATCAGTGACCGCGACATAGCGGGGATCGGGCACGACGGTCTTGCCGGTCGGGTCGACGAAGTACAGGGTGTAACGCTTGTAGGCGGCCTGGAACTTCTGCCAATCCAGGAAGACTCCGCTGGGTAGCCGGTTGATCCGCCAACCGCCCGCGGTCTGTACCAACTCGATCGGTCCGGGGTCGGGGAGCGTGCCCTCGCCGGTCTCGAAGACCCCGATGTCGGAGAGCGACCCCAGGATGTCGGCCTGCATGGTCACCGAAACCTTGTCCTCCGAACGGGTTTCGGTGAACACCACCTTGTCGATCAGCAACGCGCTGCCCTGATCGTCCCAGTCCTTGGAGGCCGACTCGGTGAGGAACTGACGGGCCGCGGCGTGCCGGTTGGCCGGATCGGCGGTGGCCTTGAGGAATTCACGCAGTGTCTGATCGGGACTCATGGCCGGGGCGGGCTCGGGCAGCTTCTTGGGCGCCGGAACCTCCACGGTGCCGATCGCCTGCGGCGGCGAGGAGTCCGGCACCCCGGCACACCCCGCAAGCAACGCCACCACCGTGGCAAAAGCGGCGATCGTCAATCTGCGCGTCACACCCGCTCCCCCGCGATCTCTCGTTGCCGAAGCCTCTCGGCGGCAACGGGTTTGAGCGGCAGCGGGCTGGTGGTGACCTTGTGGCCGCGAACCAGCGGCAAGGTCAGCCGGAAGCAGGCACCGTTACCCGGCTCACCCCATGCCTCCAGCCGGCCCTGGTGCAGACGGGCATCCTCGATGCTGATCGCCAGGCCCAGACCCGTTCCTCCGGATCGGCGCACCCGAGACGGGTCGGAGCGCCAGAACCGGCTGAACACCAGCTTCTCCTCGCCGGGCCGTAGCCCCACGCCGAAGTCGCGGACGGTGACCGCGACAGTGTCCTCGTCGGCACCCATCCGGATCTGCACCGGTCTGTGTTCGGCGTGGTCGATGGCATTGGCGATCAGATTGCGCAGGATGCGCTCCACCCGGCGCGGGTCGACCTCGGCGATGACGGCTTCCTCGGGCATCTCCACCTGCAGGTCGACCTGAGCATCAGAGGCCAGGTGACCTACCTTGGCCAGTGCGGCGTTGACCGTCGTGCGCAGATCCACGGCCTCGACCGACAATTCGGCCACGCCGGCGTCGTGGCGGGAGATTTCCAGCAGATCGTTGAGCAGGGTCTCGAACCGATCGAGTTCGCTGACCAGGAGTTCGGTGGAACGACGCAGCGCCGGATCCAAATCCTCGCTGTGGTCGTAGATCAGGTCGGCCGCCATTCGCACCGTGGTCAGCGGCGTGCGTAGTTCGTGGCTGACATCGGAGGTGAACCGCCGCTGCAGATTGCCGAACTCCTCCAGGGTGGTGATCTGGCGCTGCAGGCTTTCGGCCATGTCATTGAACGACACCGCCAGTCGGGCCATGTCGTCCTCGCCGCGCACCGGCATACGCTCGGACAGGTGTCCCTCGGCGAAGGACTCGGCGATCCGGGATGCCGACCGCACCGGCAGCACCACCTGGCGGGAGACCAACAGGGCGATACCGGCCAGCAACAGCAACAGCACCAGGCCACCGGTGGCCATGGTGCCGCGGACCAGGGTGATGGTGCTCTCCTCGCTGTTGAGCGGGAAGATCAAGTACAGCTCGAGGTTGCTGACCCGAGACGGCGCGGGGGTACCGACCAGCAGCGCAGGACCGGAGAAACCCTCGGTGCGCACCGTGGTGTACTGGTAGCTGACCTGGCCGGCCTTGACGAAATCGCGCAGCGAACGGGGAATCTGGTCGACCGGACCGGCCGAGGTCGCCTCCCGCGGGCCGTCGCCAGGGACGATCAGCACGGCGTCGAAGGTTCCCGCCAGTCCGGCGTCGGAGGCCTGACCGGGCTTGGAGATCAAAGTGTTTCGGGCCAGCTGCAGACTGGAGTCCAGCGAGCGCGCCTCCTCGCCGCTGACTATCCCGCTGACGGTGTTGCGGGCACGGTCGACCTCTTCGGTCGCCGCACGCACCTTCACGTCCAGCACCCGGTTGGTGATCTGGCTGGTGAGCACGAACCCCAGCACGAGAATCACCACTGCGGACAGTCCGAGGGTCAGGACAACCACCCGCAGTTGCAGCGAGCGGCGCCAGACATGGCCGATCGCCCGGCTGAGCGCACTGGTGCCCCGGACGACAGGCCCGGACCGCATGCGCCGCCTGGTGCTGAAGATCATCGGAGGGCGGACCTCATTTGCCCCGCTTCTCTTGGCTGAGGCTCAGCATCGTCGCACGGCGATCACGGCGGACCGGCCTTGTAACCCACCCCTCGAACGGTCAACACCACCTGCGGGTTCTCCGGATCCTTCTCGACCTTGGCCCGCAACCGCTGAACATGCACGTTCACCAGACGGGTGTCGGCGGGGTGGCGATATCCCCACACCTGCTCGAGGAGCACATCTCGAGTAAACACCTGCCGCGGTTTGCGTGCCAACGCCACCAGCAGGTCGAATTCCAGCGGGGTCAACGAGATCTGCTCGCCATCGCGGGTGACCTTGTGGGCCGGCACGTCGATCTCGATATCGTTGATGGACAGCATCTCA
>JAHBAP020000038.1 GCA_018500005.2 Mycobacterium sp.
ACTACGGCGGACAGACCCAGCCCATCATCGCCGGCGCGGTCTCCGGTGACGACGGCCACCCGATCGCCCCGCCCAACACCGCGGCGGGCCGGGCCGCGCTGATCGCGCCCAAGACACCCGCCGTGGAGAAGGCGGCCCCGGAACCCGAACCGCCGCCGCGGAAGTCGCGGCGCGGACCACTGATCGCCGCGGCTCTGGTGTTGGCGCTCGTCCTCGGCGGGATCGCACTGGGCTACAACATGATTCGCGGTTACTACTACGTGGGCGCCCAGGACGGCCACGTGGCGATCATGCGCGGCATCCAGGGCTCGTTCCTAGGTGTGCCCTTACAACAGCCCTACCAACTGGGTTGCATCAACAAGACCAACGAGCTGTCCCAGATCAGCTACGGCCAGGCGAACACCCCGCTGGACTGCGACCTGATGCGGCTGCAGGATCTGCGGCCCTCCGAGAGAGCCCAGGTGTCGGCGGGGCTGCCGGCGGGCAGCCTCGACGACGCCATCGGTCAGTTGCGCGAACTGGCGCACAGCTCGCTGCTGCCGCTGTGCAGCGCAGCCAAACCGGCGCCGCGCAGCGGCTCGGGGGCACCGTCGGCACCGGGCCCCTCGTCGACGGCTGCTGCCCCGTCTTCAGCGCCTTCTCCCTCGACTTCCTCCCCGGCTTCTTCGGCGACTTCTTCGGCGGCCTCCTCGACCAGCACCGCGGCATCGACCACAGCCTTGCCCGCGCCGCAGCAGAAGCCGGGCACCGACTGCCGGACGGCGGCCTGAAATGACCGCCAGCACCGCTCCGCAATCCCCGGTGCGGATCACCCCGCCGCTGCCGACCCGCCGCAACTCCGAGCTGGGCCTGCTGTGCTTTGCCACCACCATCACCGGGGTCGCCCTGTTGATCGTGGAAGCCAACCAGGAACAGGGCATCACCTGGGACCTGCTGACCTACACCCTCGCCTTCGGCCTGCTGTTCGGTTGCGCGCATCTGGCGATCCGCCGCTACGCGCCCTATGCCGACCCCCTGCTGCTGCCGGTCGTCGCCCTGCTCAACGGCCTGGGTCTGGTGCTCATCCACCGGTTGGACCTGGTTCCCGGTATCGACGACAACGGCCCGAGCGCCGGGCAGCAGATGCTCTGGACTCTGGTGGGTGTCACCGGCTTCATCCTGGTTGTCGTCTTGCTCAAGGATCACCGGATTCTGGCGCGTTACGACTACATCTGCGGCGCTGCGGCCCTGGCGTTGCTGGCCATCCCGGCACTGCTGCCGGCCAAGCTGTCCGAGACCAATGGCGCCAAGATCTGGATTCGCTTGCCGGGCTTCAGTATTCAGCCCGCGGAGTTCTCGAAGATCCTGCTGCTGGTGTTCTTCGCCGGTGTGCTGGTCGCCAAACGCAGCCTGTTCAACAGCGTCGGTCAGCACTTCCTCGGCATGGACCTGCCCCGCCCGCGCGATCTCGCACCGCTGCTGACGGCCTGGATCGTCTCCATCGGCGTCATGGTCTTCGAAAAGGATCTCGGCACCTCGCTGCTGCTCTACGCGTCGTTTCTGGTGATGGTCTACATCGCCACCGAACGGTTCAGCTGGGTGGTCATCGGCCTGACCCTCTTCGGTATCGGCAGCGTGGTGGCCTACCACCTCTTCGGCCACGTCCGCGGCCGGGTACAGACCTGGATGGATCCCTTCGGCGACCCCGAAGGCGCCGGCTATCAGATGGTGCAGTCGCAGTTCAGCTTCGCCACCGGGGGGGTGTTCGGCACCGGGCTGGGCAACGGCCAGCCGGGCACCGTGCCGGCCGCCTCGACGGACTTCATCATGGCGGTGGTGGGTGAGGAACTGGGCCTGGTCGGGCTTTCCGGTGTGCTGCTGCTCTACACGATCGTCATCGTGCGGGGGATGCGCACGGCGATCGCCCTGCGGGACAGCTTCGGCAAGCTGCTGGCCGCCGGGCTGGCCTCGACGCTGGGCATTCAGCTGTTCATTGTCGTCGGCGGCGTCACCGGGCTGATCCCGCTCACCGGATTGACCACCCCGTGGATGTCCTACGGCGGATCGTCCCTGGTGGCCAACTACATCCTGCTCGCGATCCTGGTGCGGCTCTCCGACGCCGCCCGCAAGCCGCTGCGCACCACCCAGAACACCCCCATCGCGGCGGCGCGTACCGAGGTGATCGGCCGATCATGAACACCTCGCTGCGCCGAATCTCGATGATGGTCATGGCGTTGATCGTGCTGCTGCTGATCAACGCGACGGTCACCCAGGTCTTCCGGGCCGACGCCCTGCGTACCGACCCGCGCAACCAGCGGGTGCTGCTCGACGAGTACTCCCGTCAGCGCGGCCAGATCACCGCCAGTGGCCAACTGCTGGCCTACTCGGTGTCGACCAATGGTCACTACCGGTATCTGCGCGTCTATCCCGAACCGGCGGTGTACGCCCCGGTGACCGGCTTCTACTCGCTGCGGTTCTCCAGCACCGGCCTGGAGCGCGCCGAGGACACCGTCCTCAACGGCTCCGACGAACGGCTTTTCGGCAAGCGACTGGCCGACTTCTTCACCGGCCGGGATCCGCGCGGCGGCAATGTCGACACCACCCTGGTGCCGCGGGTGCAGCAGGCAGCTTGGCAGGCCATCCAGCAGGGCTGCGGCGGCGGCCCGTGCAAAGGCTCGGTGGTCGCCCTGGAGCCGTCCACCGGGAAGATCCTGGCGATGGTGTCCTCGCCGTCCTACGACCCCAACCTGCTTGCGGCGCATGACACCGAGGCACAGGGGCAGGCCTGGCAACAACTGCGCGACGACCCCAACTCCCCGCTGACCAACCGGGCCATCTCCGAGCGCTACCCGCCGGGTTCTACGTTCAAGGTCATCACCACCGCCGCAGCACTGCAGGCCGGCATCAGCGAGAACGAACAACTCACCGCCGCACCGCAGATCCCGCTGCCCAACAGCACCGCGACCCTGGAGAACTACGGCGGAGCGCCCTGCGGCAGCGCCCCGAAGGCTCCGCTGCGGGAGGCCTTCGAACGTTCCTGCAACACCGCCTTCGTCGAACTCGGCATCCGCATCGGCGGGGATGCGGTGCGGGAAAACGCCGCTGGGGTCGGGCTCGGCAGGCAGCCCGCGGCGGTTTCGCTTCAGGGGGCCGGATCCACGGTCGGGGCCGCGAGCGACGGCCC
>JAHBAP020000358.1 GCA_018500005.2 Mycobacterium sp.
AGCTCAGCCCACCAGGGTCGCGGTGCGCGCGGCGATCAGGACCGCGAACAACACCAGCAGGCCGACCGTGGCACCGATTTGCACCACGTTGCGCCGGGCGCGGGGGGCGTAGATGAAGGCCGCCGCCACCACAGCGCCGGTGATCAGACCGCCCAGATGCCCCTGCCAGCTGATGTTGGGTACCGAGAAGGTGATCACCAGGTTGACCGCGATCAGGCCGATCAGCCACTTCATATCGAGGTTGAACCGCTTGTAGGCGACCGCCGTCGCACCGAACAATCCGAAGATCGCACCGGAGGCGCCGGCGGTTGGAGCGGTCGGCACCGAGAACAGATAGACCAGGACGGAGCCGCCCAGCGCGCTCAGGCCGTACAGCGCGGCGAACCGCAGCCGCCCGAGGTGCCGTTCCAGCGGTGGCCCGAGCACGTAGAGCGCGTACATGTTGAACGCCAGGTGGATCAGACCGAAGTGGACGAAGGCCGACGTCACCAGGCGGTACCAGTCCCCCGCTGCGACGAACAGCGGAACCAACGCCAGCCGGTAGGCCACCATCGTGGAGGTGGCCTGCAGCAGGAACACCGCGACGTTGGCGGCGATCAGCCCGTAGCTGACGAGCGGCTTTCCGGTCCGGATCGTCCCACCGGCGACGGTGGTCGGCCGCGGCATGCTCTGCATCCCGGCCTGCACGCAGTCGACGCACTGCTGCCCGACGGCGGCGCTGCGCAGGCATTCCGGGCATCCGGGCCGGCCGCAGCGCGAGCAACTCACATAGGTCGGCCGATCGGGGTGGCGGTAGCAGGCGGGCCGGGCCGGCATCTGTGCGGGATAGGGATAGGTCACGAAGAATTCCTCACGGTTGCCCCGGCCCGCGGTCCGGAATCGGACCGCTTCGCGCGGGTGGTGTGCCTGGTTGACGGTTGAGCGGCGCCGGTTTTCGCAGCTTTCGCCGCCGACTGCGCCGCAACGCGCGCCGCCCCCGGCCAGCGGGTAGGGCTCGACACCGGGTAGTCGGCGCCTATCGCGTCGGCGATCCTCAGTTGGGAATTCTCCGCCCACATCCGGAAGCTAGGGAGCGCGTAGCCGTCTGGGTTGCCCGGCAGCAACTCCGACAGCGGGCTGTCGAAACCGGCCAGCATCGTCGGCAGCGCGGTGAGCGCTGGGTGCGCGGGGCTCGTCCGCGGCGCGGTCGGTGCGATCAGCGCTGTGGCGGCGATGGTGGCTGCGGTCGCGGCACCGAGCACTCGGGACCGAGTCGGTGCGCGCACGAGGGTCCTCCGGTTAGCAGTGTTAGGCGATTGGAGTACCCCACGATAGTCAATGTCCGGACCGCACTGCTTGAAGCTTTGCTACGGATTTCGTTGTATCAACGTCATTTCGACGGGCTTCACCTCCCTTTGAGACGGTCAATACGCCGGAATAACATGCTCTGTACTCAGGAAATACTAATAATCTGCTGGCACTGGATCGGCAACGGAATCAGGAGTAAATTCGCCTTCAGGTTGAGACCACAGCCGATCGAGGTCACGGACTTCCTGCTTTTTCTTCTTCTCCTAGCCACTGGTTTCGTGACTGTTCTGCGGATTACGATCTACGGAGGCCCCATGCTCGTCGCCAACAACGCGATCCCCCTCGCCGTCAGCCGTCCGGCGATCCCCCCGAGCCGGCCCGACTTCGTCCGCACCCGCGAACTCAGCGCGACGACCGTTCTGGTCGCGGCGTTCGGGGAAATCGACGCGGCCAGCGCGGCTGCCCTGTCCGAGCGAATCGAGGAACACCTCGTCGGCTACCGGCAGCTTGTTCTGGACCTGTCCCGACTCGAATTCTTCGGCACCGCGGGTTACTCGGTCCTGCACCGGGTCCAGTCGCGGTGCGCGCGCGCAGGCGTGGACTGGGTGCTGGTGCCCGGCCCCGAGGTGGAGCGGCTGCTCCGGGTCTGCGATCCCGACGGGATCCTTCCCCGCGCCACCAACATCGTCTCCGCCGTCGCCGCCTTGGCCCGCAACCACACCCGCCGCGTCAGCTGACCGCCCACCCCGGCTGACATACTTCCCTCCAGACACATCCAGGGAAGAGGTCCGCTCATGACCACACCGGGGCGTCAGTTCAACGGCGCCGTCACACGCTTCTGGAGCTTCGCCGCACCGGCATACGACCTGCCGTTCCTGCAGCGCTGGGTGTATCGGCCGGCCCAGGACGAGGTGATCGCCAAACTGCGTGCCGCCGGATCGCAGCGGATTGCCGACATCGCCTGCGGCACCGGAATTCTCGCCGCCCGGATCCAGGCGGAGCTGAATCCGGCGGAGGTGTACGGGGTGGACATGTCCGACGGGATGCTCGAGCAGGCGAAGGCCCGCTCCCCGAAGGTCCGCTGGATGAAGGGCCCGGCCGAACGGCTTCCCTTCGAAGACGCGTCGCTGGACGCCGTGGTGACCACCTCTGCGTTCCACTGGTTCGATCAGCCCGCCGCAATGCGGGAGTTCCACCGCGTTCTGGCGCCCGGCGGCCTGGTCGCCGTGGCCACCATCACCCCGCCCCTGCCCAGGGCGCTGGGCAGGTTCGCCCCGGACAACTCGGTGATGCACAGCCCGAGGCCCGCCGAAATGCGAAAGCTGTTCACCGACGCAGGCTTCCGAATCACCGATCAGCGCGCGGTCGATCGCCCGGTGTGGACCCGTCTGGTCTGGGACCTTCTCACCGTCGGCGCGAAGGCCTAGGAGGGGCGCCGATGGCCGTGCAACTGCTCGCGCCCAGCATCGAAGTGGGCCTGGTCACCACCAACCGCGCGGCGATGGTGGACTTCTACGAGGGGTACATCGGCCTGGCCCATCAGGCCGACCTGGACTTCCCGGGCGGATCGATGAAGCGCTACGCGGTGGGCCCCAACGTCGTGCTCAAGCTGGTCAGCTACGACCAGCCGCCGGCCGCGGCGGCGGTTCCCGGCGGTGGGCGGGCGCAGGCGGGGAGCCGTAACATCCCCCTGGTGGTCGCCGACGTCCGCGAGGCCGCCGGGCAGGCCCCCGGCGCGGGGCACGCGGTCGTCGAGGGGCCCCCCTCCTTCCCCGCCGTGCCGGGCATGGGCTGGTGCTTCGTCGCCGATCCCGACGGCAACTGGGTCGAACTCGTGGGACCGGTCTGAGATGCCCGAGATTCACCCTGAGATCGCTCCGCTGGCCGCCCTGCTGGGGACCTGGTCCGGCCGCGGGGTCGGCGACTACCCGACGATCGAGCCGTTCGAATACCTCGAGGACGTCACGATCGGCCACGTCGGCAAGCCCTTCCTCAGCTATACCCAACGGACCCGTTCCGAGGACGGCCGGCCCATGCACGCCGAGACCGGCTACATCCGGATGCCCGCCCCCGGCCGCGTCGAACTGGTGGTGGCACATCCGACCGGTGTGACCGAGATCGACGAAGGCACCGTCACCGACGATGGCGGACTTCTGGTCATCGACGTTGAATCCACCTGCATCGGACTCACAACCTCGGCCAAACCCGTTGCGGCACTGCAGCGCTGGATTCGAGTGGCCGACGATGAACTGCATTACAACCTGCAGATGGGTGCCGTCGGCCAGTCCCTGCAACACCACCTGACCGCAACCCTCTTCCGGCAGCCGTGACGGCCGACGGCCGCATCCGGGTTCCGGCTGACCTGGACGCGGTCACCGATGTGGGCGTCGAGGACTCCGCCGGTCTGTCGGGTGCGGTGGAACGCATCTGGGACGCGGCCCGGCACTGGTACGCCGCCGGCATGCAACCGTCGATCCAGTTGTGTCTGCGCCACGACGGCCGGGTGGTGCTCAACCGGGCCATCGGGCACGCCCGCGGCAACGGCCCCGGCGACCCCCCGGAGGCGGAGCAGGTTCCGGTCACCACCGGCACGCCGTACTGCGTGTACTCCGCCGCCAAGGCGATCACCACCACGGTCGTGCACATGCTCGTCGAGCGGGGTGCGTTCGCCCTGGACGACCGGGTCTGCGACTACCTGCCCAACTACACCGGCCACGGCAAGGAGCGCACCACCCTCCGGCATGTGCTGACTCACAGCGCGGGTGTCCCGCTGGCCAACGGCCCGCGACCGGATCTGCGGCGGATGAACGACAGCGACTACGCCCGCGAGAAACTCGGCGAACTCAAGCCGATCCACCGACCCGGCCTGGTGCACATCTATCACGGCGTGACGTGGGGTCCGCTGATCCGCGAGATCGTCTCTTCGGCCACCGGACGCAACATCCGGGAGATCCTGGCCACCGAGATCCTCGAGCCACTTGGCTTCCGATGGACCAACTACGGCGTGGCAGAGGTCGACGTGCCCCTGGTGGCTCCCAGTTACGTGACCGGCAAACCGCTACCCGGGCCGATCGCCGCGGCGATGAAGAGCGCGCTCGGCGGGTCGATGGAGAAGATCATCCCGTTCTCCAACACCCCGATGTTCCTCACCAGTGTGGTGCCGTCGTCGAGCACGGTGTCCACCGCCGAGGAACTGTCGCGCTTCGCCGAGATCCTCACCCGCGGTGGTGAACTCGACGGAGTGCGGATCATCCGCCCGGAGACGTTGCGGGCCGCGACCCGGGAATGCCGGCGGCTGCGGCCCGATGTGGCCACCGGCCTGATGCCGATCCGCTGGGGTACCGGTTTCATGTTGGGCTCCAAGCG
The DNA here is from genome assembly GCA_018500005.2 of Mycobacterium sp. Lineage (GTDB taxonomy): Bacteria > Actinomycetota > Actinomycetes > Mycobacteriales > Mycobacteriaceae > Mycobacterium. Next base: position 4,654 of record JAHBAP020000358.1, read on the forward strand.
TTTCGGCCCGTTCGGCCGCGACGCCGAGTCCGCGTTCGGCCACACCGGGCTGACCAATATCGCCGTCTGGGCCGACCCTTCCCGTCGGCTGTCAGTCGGTCTGGTCAGTAGCGGCAAGCCCGGACGGCACCCGGAAGCCGGGCGCTTCACCGCACTGCTGAACCGGATCAACGCCGAGATTCGGTGTCCACAGGCATGAATTGTCGGGCCGCTGCGGGCCGGTTAGCGTTGCCGCATGGCTGAGTCGATGCTGCAGCAACAACTCAACGAGGTGCGCGCGCTGCTTCAGCGGGCCCGCGAGCTGTTCGGATCTCCGATCGCACCACCGCAGGACTGGATCCGCGGCGGCGACACCGGCGAGACCGGGTAGGTCAGCTCTCCGGTTGGTTCAGCCGGTGTTCGTTAAGGTGCTTTTCGGCGCGGATGAGATCGGCGGGTGTCGGCAGTTCCGGTGACGGGCTGAATCCCGCCTCGATGATCTCCCGCCGGACCTCCATGACCGCCTTGAGATGCGAAACGTCGGCGGCGCGCAACACCGCCTCGGCCAGTGCCTGCACGTCCGCCGGTTGCCTGACGTCGCTCACCGCTTCGGACAGCACGACACTGTGCAGATAGCCACCGCGGCAGGACCGGAACAACAGGTGGCCGCTAGGGTGCGCGGCGTCGAACTCGGGCTCGGCGTCGCTCACGTGTCACCTCCGGTGAGATTGCCCAGACGCTCGGCCCCCTCGACGTCCTGGCCCTCCCAGACATCAGCAGCGTGGTCAAGTCGGTCGGCCATCTCCGCATGGGCCGCGGCCTGCTGCTCGTAACAGGCCCGGCGTTGGTCGAGCAATTCAGCTCCGGCGGTGCGGAATTCGGCGAACACCGGTCCCAGGGATTCCAGGCTCGTCATCACCTCGGCATGGCCGGCCGAGGCGACGGCGAGGCTCTCTGCGGTCTGCCGATGCTCGTGGGCGGCCCGGCGAAGTTCGTCGGGTGCCACGTTGAGTTGTTCGGCCATGGATCACTCCTGTCAGGACGGGGCCGTCTCCGCCGGCCTGGTGGGCGCCGGTACTTCCGGCGTCTGGGTGGTTGGTGTCTGGGTGGTGGCTTCGGGTGCCGGCGGATGTTGCCAGCCTAGGAATCCCGGCCCGATCACGCTGCCGATGGGCTGGATCTGGTTGTCCAGCAGTGCGGTGCCGTTGCCCAGCGCGAGTGCGTGCCGGTCGGCGAGGACCCCGACGTCCCCAGGCAGCACATCGGTGAGGGCCACCGGCGCGGTGACCGCGGCACCCGGGGCCTGGATCGTGATGCCCTGTTGGCGGAACGCCTCCGGGATGGGCGTGCCGGCCAGTGCTGCGGTCATCGCGGCGGCCACTTCGGCACTGGGGGCACTGACGGTCTCGCCACTGGGCAGGTGGACCGTCGCGGGGTCATCGGATGCGGGGTCCGCGGGTGCGGGCTCCTCGGGTGCGGGCTCATCAGGCATCGGATCGCTCGTCGCATCGGCAGGAATATCCGGCGGGTCTGAATCCCGCTCCCGACGAAGCGCGCCGACGCGTTCCCGGATGCCCTCCGGGGAACCGCCGAACCCGGGGGCACCGAGATCCGAGAACCCCGGCGAGGCCAGGCCGCCGCCGAACCCGGGCAGGCCCCCGCCCCATCCTGA
>JAHBAP020000346.1 GCA_018500005.2 Mycobacterium sp.
CGTTCTCCACTGTGCGCAGCGCGCCGGTCTCGTCGGCATAGACGACGGTGACCGGGTCACCCGGCCGCTGGTTGCCGGCGATGGTGTAGACGATCTGGCGCAGGTCGAGCGTGGGCTGGGAGGCCGCCATCGGGCTGGCCTGCACCCGCACCGGCACTTCGGCGCCGATATCGTCGCCGTGGACCGCGGCCTGCGGGGTCTTGGGGTTGAACGTCGCCACCACGGTCCGTGGACCGCTGTTGCTGGTGGTGGCGGCGTCGCCGGCCTTAATGACGCACATGACAGCCGCGACGGCGGCGATCAGGCCCAGCAGGGCCATCGTCACGCGGGTCAGTTGGGTCCGTCGCTCCTCGGTCACCCGGCCAGTGTCAGACGCCGGTTGCGCTGCTCCGACACGCCGCACGCAGCAGTTGTCATGCTGTTACCGCAGCTTGACCAGCTTGTTTGCGGCAGCACCGCTTCACCGCTGCCAAGGCCCCGCGGGCCGTCCACTAGCCTGCATGCAGACGCGCTAGATGAAAGGGGCCGGTGTGGAGGTCAAGATCGGTATCTCGGACAGCCCGCGGGAGCTGGTCTTCAACAGCTCGGAGACGCCCGAGCAGGTTGAACACCACATCAAGGCGACGCTGGGTGCCGGTTCCTCGGAGGTCCTCAGCCTGGTCGACGACAAGGGACGTCGCTTCCTGGTGCAGTCCGACAAGATCACCTACGTCGAGATCGGCGCCGCCGATTCGCGCCGGGTGGGTTTCGGCCCTGCCGCGACATAGACAGTCCTGCCGCGACGTAGACAGTCCTGCCGCGACGTAGACAGTCCTGCCGCGACGTGGCGCGGGAAGTTCAGCCGCGAGCCAGCGGCACGTGTGACAGGCCGCCCCAGGCGAACTGCACCGTGCCCTCGACGGCGTCGTCCTTGGAGATCGGCCGGTCCGCGCCCAGCCAGTAGCGGGCGCAGTCCACGCTGATTCCGACCAGGCCCACCGCGATCATCCGGGCCCGGTGGGCTTCCAGGCCGGAATCCTGGCTGATCAGGTCGAACACCGCATCCGTGCAGGCCTCGATGGCCACCTTGACCTGGGCTGCGACCTGTGGCTCGCTGACGTTGTCATTCTCGAAGATCAGCCGGTAGCCCTGGCTGTCGTGCTCGATGAAGTCGAAGAACGCCTGCACTGCGGCGCGCAGCCGTTGCCGGTTGTCGGTGGTGGTGCGCAACGCCTGCCGCACCCCGGCCACCAGAATATCGCCGTGCTGCCCAAGCACCGCCAGATACAGGTCCAACTTGCTGGAAAAGTGCTGGTAGAGGACCGGCTTGCTGACTCCGGCCCGGTCGGCGATCTCATCCATGCCGGCGGCGTGAAAGCCCCGGTCGACGAACACCTCGCTGGCGATCACCAATAGCTGGTCGCGGCGCTCCCCCCGGGGCAGCCGACCGCCGCGGGCCCGCTTGCGCGCGGCCGTCCCGGTCAGGTTGCTCATCGTGCCGACATTACTATCGCCCCTCGACACGGGCGTGGCCCGGAGTCGCCTGTCCGTCGGTTATGGGATCCTGGGTCGGTGACCAATGAGTCGGGGCCCCGCGATGGCGGACGTGCGCCCGTTCTGCTGAGTGAGTGGAACGAGCCGCTGCGCGCGCTGCGCGACCCGGTGGCCGAGGACTCCGGGCGGCCCAGAGCGAACCGTGAAGATCGTGCCGACGTGCGCAAGCAGAGCTGGTTGGGGCACTTCCTGGCCACCTACGGGTGGCGGGCGTACGCGCTGCCGGTGCTGATCGTCCTGACCGGTGTCGTGCTGTACCAGACCATGACCGGCACCGCCGTCCCGGTCGCCGACGAGCCGGTGAAGAGTCCGCCGACCATCGGTTCGGCCGGCACCAGCATCATCGGCGCCCCGCCGCGTGGGCTGACCGAGTTCGACGCCAGCCTGCCCACCGGGCAGCTGCCCGCGGGCGGCCCCTACACCGAGGCCGGCGCGAAGACCTGGCACATCGTCCCCGGCACCACCCCGAAGGTCGGCGAGGGCACCGCCAAGACGTTCACCTACACCGTCGAGATCGAGGACGGTGTGGACACCTCCTCCTTCGGCGGTGACGAGGGTTTCGCCCGGATGGCCACCGAGACCCTGAGCAACCCGAAGAGCTGGACGCACAACCCGCAGTTCGCCTTCCAGCGCATCGACGACCCGGCCGTCAAGCCCGACTTCCGGGTCTCGCTGACCACGCCGATGACGGTGCGGGAGGGCTGTGGATACGAGATCGAGATCGAGACGTCCTGCTACAACCCGGTGTACGGACCCGACGCCGAGCCGCGGGTCTTCATCAACCTGGCCCGCTGGGTGCGCGGCGCGATGCCGTTCCAGGGTGATATCGGGTCCTACCGGCAGTACCTGATCAACCACGAGGTCGGCCATGCCATCGGGTACAACACCCACGAGCCGTGCGAGCGCAACGGCGCGCTGGCCCCGATCATGATGCAGCAGACCTTCTCCACATCCGACAACGACGCCACCCGGTTCGACCCGGAGTCGGTCAAACCGGACGGCAAGACTTGCCGGTTCAACTCCTGGCCGTATCCGATCGCCTGAGCTCTTCCGCCGCGAGCGCGCGGCCTGATACGCCTCGAACGGCGTGTCCCGGATGAAACCGCACAATGGACACGTGTCCCCACTGCCGCCGCTGGTGCAGCCCGCCGCGGAGCTGACCCCGGCCGAAGTCGCCCGCTACAGCCGCCATCTGCTGCTGCCCGACCTCGGGGCAGAGGGGCAGCGTCGGCTAAAGAACGCGCGGGTTCTGGTCATCGGAGCCGGCGGGCTGGGCTCCCCGGCGCTGCTGTATCTGGCCGCCGCCGGCGTGGGCACCCTGGGCATCGTGGACTTCGATGTCGTCGAGGAGTCCAATCTGCAGCGCCAGATCATCCACGGCACCTCCGATATCGGCCGGCCCAAGGCCGAGAGCGCCCGCGACGCCGTGCTGGAGGTCAATCCCCTGGTGCGCGTTCGGCTTCACCCGTTCCGGCTGGAGGCCGACAACGCCGTCGAGCTGTTCGCCGAATACGACCTGATCGTCGACGGGGCCGACAACTTCGCCACCCGCTACCTGGTCAACGACGCCGCGGTGCTGGCGGGCAAGCCCTATGTGTGGGGTTCGATCTATCGATTCTCCGGTCAGGCGTCGGTGTTCTGGGAGGATGCCCCCGACGGTCCCGACGGGGAGAGGCGCGGCCTGAACTACCGCGACCTCTACCCCGAACCGCCGCCGCCCGGCCTGGTGCCGTCCTGCGCCGAGGGCGGGGTGCTCGGCGTGCTGTGCGCCTCGATCGCCTCGGTGATGGGAACCGAGGCCATCAAACTCATCACCGGCATCGGCGAATCGCTGCTGGGCCGGTTGCTCATCTACGACGCGCTGCAGATGTCGTACCGGACCATCACCGTCCGCAAGGACCCGGCCAGCCCGCCCGTCACCGGCCTGGTCGACTACGAAGGGCTGTGCGGCGCCGCCCAACCCGAGGAACCGGGTATCGGCCCGGTCGAGTTGCGCGAGCTGCTGGACTCCGGGGCGGGGGTCGCGCTGATCGACGTCCGCGAGCCGGCCGAATGGGAGATCAACCGAATCGGCGGCGCGCAGTTGATACCCAGGGCGATACTGGAATCGGGCGGTCCGGCGCTGCTGCCGCCGGGGCTGCTCCCGGTGCTCTACTGCAAGAGCGGGGTGCGTTCGGCCCAGGCCGTGGCGGCGCTCAAACGGGCCGGTGTCGCCGAAGTCCTGCACCGGCGCGGTGGCATCGTGGCCTGGGCGCAGCAATTCGAACCCGACATGGCCGGTTACTGACGGCCCGTTGCCGTCCGCACGCCTTACCCTGACCATGTGATCGACGAGCGCCCGCCAGACCACGTGCTGGCCGCGTTCGGCCTGAAGAACACCGATCCGGAGCCGGCCTGGGACGGCGGGTGGCGCTACGGCGAGATCGTGTTGACCCTGATCGCCGACCATGCGCGCGCTGCCTGGTCGGCCAAGGTGCGGGAATCCCTGTTCGTCGACGGGCTGCGGTTGGCCCGGCCGGTCCGCTCCACCGACGGGCGTTATGTGGTCTCGGGCTGGCGCGCCGATACCTACGTCGCCGGTGGACCCGAGGCCCGGCACGACGAGGTGGTGTCGGTCGGGGTGCGGTTGCATGAAGTCACCGCGAGCCTGGAACGTCCGCGGTTTCTCACCCAGGGCCCGGTGCCGCCGTGGACCGAGGTCGACGTCTTCACCGTCGCCGATCGGGCCGCCTGGGAGGACCGCCCGCTGCACAGCCTCCCGCTGGGTGCCCCGCAGCTGCCGGAATCCCAGGACCGCGCCCAGTCGATGGAACTGCTCACTCAGTTGGCCGGTCTGCGTAAGCCCACTCACAGCCCGAGCCAGTTGGTGCACGGCGACCTCTACGGCACCGTGTTGTTCGCCGGCACCGCCGCACCCGGCATCACCGACATCACCCCGTACTGGCGGCCCGCGTCCCGGGCGGCCGGGGTGGCCGTCGTCGATGCGGTGGCCTGGGGCGAGGCCGACGATGAACTGATCGAGCGGTGGGAAGACCTTCCGGAGTGGCCGCAAATGTTGTTGCGGGCCTTGATGTTCCGGCTCGCCGTGCACACATTGCATCCGCGGTCCACACCCGAGGCGTTCGCGGGTCTGCGGCGTGCCGCGGCTGTGGTTCGGATGGCGCTCTAGTCGAACCGGTGGCGCACCGACGCCAATGGAATCCGGCCTTCGCCGGAGAGCACCCCCTCGGCGCGCAGCAGTTCCAGTTGTCGCGACGCGATATGCGCCGCCGGCCGCCCCGATGCCGAGATCACCCGGTGCCACGGCAGATCCGAGGAGTCTGTACTCATGATCCAACCGACGATGCGGGGGCTGGAAAGCCCGGCCGCACCGGCGATATCACCGTAGGTCGCTACCCTTCCGGCTGGAATCGAGGCCACCAGGGCCCGGACCGACTCCACCTGCGCGTCGGTGATTCGCGCCATTCAGAGCAGTTCGCGGATGACGGCGGCGGTCTCGTCGGGCTTGGCCAACGGGACCATGTGCTGACAACCGAACTCCACGAGGCTGAAGTCCGGTCCCAGTTGGCCGGAGAGGGCCTCGATCAACGCCTCGGTCACATAAGGCGGATCCTGGAATGCGGCGCGCACCAACGTCGTCGGAGTTCCCTTGTGCGGCAATGCGATATCGCGAGCCAACTCGCTCCAGTAGGAGGCCATCGCCGGGATGCAGACCCGCCAGCCGTACCGGCCGCTCGGCAGTGCGACCAGGTGCTCGTCGAGGTCCTCGTCGAGGTCGGCGGGGGACACGTCGGCCCATGACCCGGTGGCCTTCTCGGCGCGGGCTTCGGCGCGGTCGGCGTAGTTCGGGGAGGCCAGGGTGGCCTCGGCGACCTCCCGCATCCACTCCCCGTCCAGAGCCACCGCAGGGTCGAGCAGCACGATGCCGGACACCAGATCGGGGCACTGGGCAGCCAGGTGCAGGGCGACCGCGCACCCGAAGGAATGCCCTACCACGACCACCGGGCCGTCGGCCTTGTCCTCGATCAGGCCGGCCAGTGCGGTGACATTGGCGTCGATGCTCCACGGCGCTGCATACGACGAGCGGCCGTGCCCGATCAGATCCGGTGCCAGAACCGCGGTTTCGGGCAGGTACTCGGTGGCCAGCCGGTGCCAGCGCGCGCCGTGGCCGGTCAGTCCGTGGATCATCAGGACCTTCGCCGGTCCCGGCGGGCCGTAGCGGTTGAGGTGCAGATGCGGCTGAGAACCCATGGCCGCATCCTAGGGGCGGGGCTTTCTCAGGGGGTCGGGCCTGCACCCCACTCGAAGCTGTTGACGTACTTTCCCAGGTCCTGGGCGAGTTGCAGGTTGGCGCCCGAGGGTAACCCCGGGCCGGAGTCGGGGCCGAACGATCGGTACGGACCGGCTGCGAAAGCGATCAGGGCCAGGTCGTTCTTCACCGCCGCCATCGCCAGAATCCGCTGGCGGTTGAAGGTCGAGGTGGGATTCTGCGGCCAGTCGTCGGCGAGAACCCCGAAGCCGGGTTCGTAGCCGACCATCGCGTTGGGGATCTCATAGGACACGGTGGCGTCGGGAAAACGCTTCTTGAGCAACGCCTCGACGACGTCCCGGGCGGTCCGGCCGTTGGCCGGTTGGGAGAACAACTGCATGACTC
>JAHBAP020000571.1 GCA_018500005.2 Mycobacterium sp.
CCCGGAGGCCCCCCCCCGGTGTTTACCGGGCAAGCCGCCCGGGCCGCCCCCCCCCCGCCGCCCCCCCACCGCCGATGCCATCGTGGTAGGAACCGGCACCGTCTTCGCCGACAACCCCACCCTGACCGCCAGGCTTTCCGATGGAACCCCTGCCCCGCAGCAGCCACTGCGGGTGGTGGTCGGCGAGCGCGAGGTTCCGCCGGAATCCAATGTGTGCAATGGGGATTCGCCTACGATGGTGCTGCGCACGCGCGATCCGCACCACGTCGTCAGGGCGCTGTCCGACCGCACCGACGTGCTGTTGGAGGGCGGTCCGACGGTGGCGGGTGCCTTCCTCCGGGCCGGAGTGGTGGACCGGAGCTTGGCCAACGTCGCCCCGATCCGTCTGGGCGGCCCGGTGACTGCGGTCGATGACGTGGGCGTTGCGAGCATCGCTGATGCGTTGCGCTGGCATTACGACGGAGTCGAACGCATCGGACCCGATCTGCTGATCTCAATGGTGCCCGGCGGCGGATCCGGCTAGGTCGCGACGCTGACCAACGCCGGAATGGCACTCGGTCTCAGCATGGGGTGGGTGCGGGCCCTCCCCACATGTTGGGTACCGCCGCGTTGTCGTAGCCGGAGACGAAGTCGACGCATTCGCCCGCCGCCTCGTCGAATTTGAGACGGCGGATCGCGCCAACGTTCCCGCCGTAGACGTGGATGCTGACCGACACGTCACCGGAGGTGTTGGTGACGCGGTGCCAGTCGCCGATGGTCGGAGAGACCGCGTCGACGTCACCCGGCGTCATCACCGCAGTGTTGCCGGTGGCGGCCGGAAGTCCTTCGCGCAGTTCGTATTCCTCGGCCTGTTCGCTGCCGCGCAGTTGCCCGACAAGGCCCCAGACCGTGTGATTGTGGACGGGGGTGCGCTGGCCGGGACCCCAGACGAAGCTGACCATACTGAACCGTTCCAAGGGGTCGCAGTGCAGCAGATACTGGGCGTAGCGATCCGATCGCGCGGTGGCGCAGGCCTCGGGAAGCCAGCCATCGTCGGCCACCAACTCGGTCAGCAACTCGCCACCGCGGCCGAGTAGAACGCTCTCATCGGAGGTGGAATCCACCAGTTCAGTCATACCGCGCACGAAGCGGCGCAGGGGAGCGATTGGGTCGGCGGCGGCGTCGGGCATGCCTTCCGCTCCTTTCTAGCTGTTGCGCTGCAATGCCTTGTGCTCGATGAGGTCGCGGGAACCGGTGGCGCCCAGGCGTTCCCGGAATGCCTGCACGGTGTAGCTGACCACGACCGCCTTGGTCCGGGCTCGGGCGCTGGCCGAACGCGGTAGGGCGAACAACGGCCCCATCTCGCCGAAGTAGTCGCCCGCGCTGGCGAGCTTTGCCAACTCCTCGCCGCCGCTGGGCAATTCGCGAACCAACTCGATTTCGCCCTCGGCGACGATATAGATGGAGTCACCCATCGTGCCCTGTTCGAAAAGCACCTCGCCGGCGCTCAGTTCGATGGTCTGGGGTTCGTGGTCGGTGGCCGAAATGTGCGGGACAAGTTCGACGACCCGGTCGGCCAGTGGAAGCATCCGGGTGTCGTGGGTGGCGACCACGACAACACGTTCCCCGGAGGCCAGTTCGCGGATCAGGCGCAGCACCTCCTCGACCTGGATGTAGTCGAGGTGGGCGGTCGGTTCGTCGGCGATCAGCAGGGGCGGATCCAGAGCGATGGCCCGGGCCACCGCGACGCGCTGCTGCTGGCCGCCGCTCATATCCCCGGGCCGGTGGGTCATCCGCTGGGCCAGACCCACCCGGGTCAGCAGTTCAGCGGCCCGTTCGTGGGACTCCTTGCGGCCGACTCCGGCGGCCCGCAACGGCACCATGACGTTCTCGATCGCATTCAGGCTGGGCACCAGGTTGAACGCCTGAAAGACGATGCCCACGGTGTTGCGCCGGTACTCGGAGAGTTCCTTGGCGTCCAGCGTGGTCAGGTCGAGATCGCCGAACTCGATACGGCCCGCGGTCGGCTTGAGGATCCCGCCCAGGCAGGACAGCAGCGTCGTCTTGCCGCAACCGCTGGGGCCCAACAGAATGGCCAGCGAACCCTCGGCGATGTCCAGGTTCAGGCCGTCGATCGGGCGCACTTTGTCCTGGCCGCTGGAGTACTCCATGACCAGGTCCTTGATCCGCAGGTCTGCCATGACTCAGGGTCCTCCGAACGCCATTGCCGGATCGACGACAACCGCGCGGCGCAGCCCGGCAAGACTCGCCAGCACCCCGATGGTAACCGCGACGACCGGCAGCAGGATGAACGCGATTTGCGGGATGTCAACCCGCATCGGAAACAGCGGTCCGAGCAGAATCGACAGCACCCCACCGAGGATGGCGGACAGCACCGCGACGATGACTGCCTGCATGGCCAGCCCGGCCAGGATGGACCGGGTCGGAACCCCGACGGCCTTGAACACCGCGAAATCGCGGGTGCGTTCCAACGCCGACATGTAGATCATCGACCCGACGATCATCCCGGCCACCACCCACAGCAGCCCGGCCATCAGGCTCATTGCCTGCCGAGCCCCGGTGAGGGCGCGCAGCAGGTCGTTGATCGCACTGGCTCGGTCGACGAGCTTGTAGCCACTCGGCGCCCGATCCGGCGACCCGATCACCCCGATCGAGGAGATCAGCTGCTGCCCGGAGAACAACAGTTTCTGCGCCCCGGTCACGGTGAGGAACAC
>JAHBAP020000182.1 GCA_018500005.2 Mycobacterium sp.
AGATGACGGTGTCGGCCGGCCAGGGCAGGCGGTAGGCGCGGGAGTCCAGGCCGGAGGCCAGGATCACCGCCTGCCGGATACCGGCGGCCATCGATGCCGTGAAGGAGTCGTCGAAGAACCTGGTGCGCATCGCCATTCCGGCGATCATCGCCTCGGCGCGGGCCGCGACGTCGTCCCCGAACGCCCACCCGTCCACCCGGCCGTCGAGCACGTCGACGAAGAACGGGATGCCGACCGCGCGGACCAGAGGTTCGGCGAACCGGTCGTCGATCAGCCCGCGTTCCGGCTTGCTCGCCATGGCTCGCGCGGCGGCGACCATGGTCGCGGTGGCTCCCACGCTGGAGGCCAGATCCCAGTTGTCAGTGTCTGTACGAGAATTTTCGCTGTGCGTCACGAAACCGGCCGTCAGCTCAAGATTGCCGAAACATATTGGAAATCGCCGAATTTCGCTGTCATCTCGTCCTCGTGGTGCTCAATTCCGTAACGCTCGAACAAGTCCCGGACCAGGGATGCGCTGATCTGCCAGCCCAGCTCCTCCAGGGACGCCACGACGTGACTGCGTTCCCCGGTGTATACCAACCCGGCGAGGTCGTCCTTGAATCCGAATCGTTTCCACTGGCCGTCCCGGCCGTCGCCGGCGAAGGCGGTCATATCGGGGATGAATTCGGTGGCCAGTCGGCTACCGGCCGGACTCAGCGCGGTGATGTGGTCGAAGAGCCGATCCTGGGCATCCGGCGGGAGATACATCAGCAGGCCCTCGGCGATCCAGGCGGTCGGGAGGCCGGCCCGGAAACCGTTGGCTGCCAATGCTGCAGGCCAATCCTCGCGCAGATCGACGCCTACGGCGTGGAGGTCTGCGGTGGGCCGGACCCCCAGTCCGGTCATCGTCTCGGACTTGAAGTCCATCACTGCGGGCTGGTCGATCTCGTAGACCACGGTGCCCGGCGGCCAGGGCAGCCGATAGGCCCGCGCGTCCAGGCCGCTGGCCAGGATGACCACCTGCCTGACGCCGGCTTCGGCCGCATCCGAGAGGAAGGCGTCGAAGTAGCGGGTCCGCACCGCCATGCCGTGAGCCATCCTGGCGACCTCGGAATCGGGGTCGGCGTCGCCGTCCAGGATCGCCAGGAAGTGTTCGGCGCCGACCGCGCGCACCAACGGTTCGGCCCAGGTGTCTTCGATCAGCCCACTGCGGGTTGCCAGGGCCCGTGCGGCGGCGACGGCGGTGGCCGTTGCGCCCACGCCGGAGGCCAGGTCCCAGGAATCGCCCTCGCTGCGAATGGTGGTCATCGGGCCTTCTTCGGGTCGGTGAGCCGGGGGATGGTTAGATAGCATAATCATCCTGCCGCACCCGCCCCGACGATTTTGCCGGTCGAGGCCGGGACGATTCCCGGCCAGCCTGGGGTAACTGTTAGTCTCGTAGACGGATCAAGCGCTCGCAGTTGTGCGCTGACGAAGGATTACCGCCAACGCTGGCCAGGCCAGCCCCATCGGCACGCCGTGAGCATCTGCGGCTGCCCAGGAGGAAGAGTGCTTTCGGCTTTCATCTCGTCGCTGCGGACTGCCGACCTGCGGCGGAAGATCCTCTTCACCCTGGCCATGGTGATCCTGTACCGGGCCGGTGCCACGTTGCCGTCGCCGGGGGTGAACTACGGCAACGTTCAGCAGTGCATCGACGAGGTCAGCGGCGGCGCCGGGGCGCAGATTTACTCGCTGATCAACCTCTTCTCCGGCGGCGCGCTACTACAACTGTCGGTATTCGCTGTCGGCGTCATGCCCTACATCACCGCGAGCATCATCGTGCAGTTGCTCACCGTGGTGATCCCGCGGTTCGAGGAGCTGCGCAAAGAGGGCCAGGCCGGTCAGGCCAAGATGACCCAGTACACCCGCTATCTGTCCATCGCCCTGGCTCTGCTGCAGGCCACCAGCATCGTCGCACTGGCCGCCAACGGCGGTCTGCTGCAGAACTGCTCCGTGGAGGTCTTGGACGACAAGGCGATCTTCTCGCTGATCGTCATCGTGCTGGTCATGACCGCCGGCGCGGCCCTGGTGATGTGGATGGGCGAACTGGTCACCGAACGGGGTATCGGCAACGGCATGTCGATGCTGATCTTCGCCGGTATCGCCGCCCGCATCCCGGCTGAGGGCAAGTCCATCCTCGACACCCGCGGCGGCCCGGTTTTCGCCGCGGTGTGCGCCGCGGCCCTGGCCATCATCATCGGCGTGGTCTTCGTCGAGCAGGGCCAACGCCGAATCCCGGTGCAGTACGCCAAGCGCATGGTGGGCCGCAAGATGTACGGCGGCACTTCGACCTACCTGCCGCTGAAGGTCAACCAGGCCGGCGTCATCCCGGTCATCTTCGCCTCATCGCTGATCTACATCCCGCAACTGGTCACCCAGCTCATCCAGAGCGGTCGTAGCGGGCCCGGGAACAACTGGTGGGATCGCTTCGTCGCCGACCACCTCACCAACCCGGCCGACCCGATCTACGTGGCCATCTACTTCGGCCTGATCATCTTCTTCACTTACTTCTACGTGTCGGTGACCTTCAACCCCGAAGAGCGTGCCGACGAGATGAAGAAGTTCGGCGGCTTCATCCCCGGCATTCGGCCGGGCAAGCCCACCGCCGACTACCTCAGCTACGTGTTGAACCGGATCACCCTTCCTGGCTCGATCTACCTCGGCGTGATCGCAGTGCTGCCAAACTTGTTCCTGCAAGTCGGCAACAGCGGTAGCGTCCAGAACCTGCCGTTCGGTGGCACGGCCGTGCTGATCATGATCGGCGTCGGCCTGGACACCGTGAAGCAGATCGAGAGCCAGTTGATGCAGCGCAACTACGAAGGGTTCCTCAAGTGAGAGTCGTCCTTTTGGGGCCGCCGGGGGCGGGCAAGGGGACCCAGGCGGTCAGACTGGCCGAGAAGCTGGGCGTCCCGCACATCTCGACCGGTGAGCTGTTCCGCAACAACATCAGCGAGGGCACCCCATTGGGCGTGCGGGCAAAGCACTACCTCGATGCTGTCTCTTATACACATCT
>JAHBAP020000460.1 GCA_018500005.2 Mycobacterium sp.
AGTCGGGGAAAGCGTCGAAAGTCATTGCGCTCCTGCGGGAATTGATTGCTAGTCCGGTTCCTGGACGCCGCCGCCGCTGACGGTGAGGACCTGTCCGCTGACCCACGAGGCCGCAGGCGAGCACAGGAACAGCGCGGCGAAGGCGATGTCTTCCGGCTGACCCAGCCGAGCCAACGGCGTCTTGGCGAGCATGTGTCGTTCGATGTCCGGGGTGAGGACGGTCGACAGTGCGTGAGTCTTGATCGCACCCGGGGCGATAGCGTTGACCCGGATGTTCTTGGGTCCGAGGTCGTAGGCGATGTTGCGGGTCAGATGGTTGACGGCCGCCTTCGACGAGGAGTAGGAGGCCATGTTGGAGTTGGTGTTCTCCCCGGCCATCGAACTGATGTTGAGCACCGCACCGGCGCCACGTTGAGCCATCCGCTCGGCGCATAGTTGGGTCAGCCGGAAGGCGGAGAAGACGTTGAGCCGATAGGCCCATTCGAAGTCCGGCATCGGCATGTCGAACGGCTTGGGACCCCCGCCGCCGGCGTTGTTGACCAGGACGTCCACCCCACCGAACTCCGCGACGGCGAGATCGACCAATTCGACCAGATCGTTGTCCTGGGTGACATCGCAGGCGGTTGCCGCCGCGTTGCCGCCTGTGGCTGTGATGGCCGCCGCCGTGGCCGCCGCAGCCTCCCCGTCGAGGTCACTCACCACCACCGCGGCTCCCGCGGATGCGAACAACTCGGCGATGCTCCTGCCGATTCCGGCGGCGGCGCCGGTGATAACGGCCACCTTGCCGTCCAGCCGAAAAGCGTTGGCGTCGAATGTCATATCGGAACTCCCCGGTTTTCGACGGATTCCCGAAAAGGATAGCCGAAGCTAGCTGTCCGGCATGCTCCCGGCGAGATATTCCGCATAGGCGGGCAGGTCGAGTTGGCCGGATCCCGAGACCCCGATGACGATGACGGGGGACTGGCCCTCGGCGGTGGCCTGCCGGGCCCGCCGGATCGCCCCGGCGATGGCGTGGTTGGACTCCGAGGCCGCCACGATGCCCTCGGCGCGGGCGAACATCACGCCCGCCGCGAAGGCCTCACGCTGCTTGACGGCGATGGCGTCGATCAGGCCCTCCGCGTAGCAGTGGCTGACGAGTGGTGCCATGCCGTGGTAGCGCAGGCCGCCGGCGTGCACCGGGTCGGGCACGAAATCCGCGCCTAGGGAGTACATCTTCAGCAGTGGCGTCAGTTGAGCAGTGTCGCCGAAGTCATAGCGATACTCGCCCTCGGTGAGAGAGGGGGCGGCCTTGGGTTCGCAGGCGACGATCTTGGTCTGCGCGCGTCCCTCGAGGTTCTCCCGCAGGAACGGGAAGCTCAACCCCGCCAGGTTGGACCCGCCGCCGGCGCATCCGAAGACATAGTCGGCCGGGCCCTCACCGAACATCGCGAGCTGTTTGAGGGCTTCCTGGCCGATCACGGTCTGATGCAGCGCAACGTGATTCAGCACCGAGCCCAGCGAGTAACTCGCGTCGGGATCCTTGGCCGCAGCCTCGACGGCCTCACTGATCGCCATGCCCAGCGATCCAGTGGTGTCCGGGTAGCGCTCCCGCAGTGCCCGCCCGGCCTCGGTCAACTCCGAGGGGCTGGCCACCGCGCTGGCCCCGAAAGTCTCCATGAGGTAGTGCCGGTAGGGCTTACCCTCGTAGCTGGAGCGCACCTGCCAGATGTCGCATCGTAGGCCGAACACCTGACAGGCGAAGGCCAGTGCCGAACCCCACTGTCCGGCGCCGGTCTCGGTGGTGAGCCGGGTGCGTCCTTCGATTTTGTTGTAGTACGCCTGCGCCACAGCGGAATTCGTCTTGTGGCTGCCGACAGGGGAGGCGCCCTCGTATTTGTAGTAGATCCGCGCAGTCGTGCCTAGGGCATCTTCCAGGCGTCGCGCCCGATAGAACGGTGCGGGCCGCCACAACCGGTAGATGTCCCGAACCGGATCCGGGATCTCGATCCAGCGTTCGGTGGAAGCCTCCTGGGCGATCAGTCCCATCGGGAAGATCGGGGTCAGGTCCGGCGGGGTTAGCGGTTGCCGGGTCGCCGGATGCAGATGCGGAGGCGGGGCAGTAGGCAAGTCCGCGACGATGTTGTACCAGTGGGTCGGCATCTCGCTCTCGTCGAGCACCACTTTGGTCTGCATCGGATCGGCCACGGCCACCTCCCGGCGTCTAGCTTGCGCCTAGGATCTTGATGGCGAAGATGAGGCTGTCGCCCGGTTCGATCCCGGCACGCGGTTCACCATTGGGGTAGCCGTCGGTGGACGTCATCGCCACGGCGACGGTGGAACCCACCTTCTGGCCCGCGATGGCCTTCTGGAAGCCCGGCACGACCCGGTTGAGCGGGAAGTCGACTGCCTCGCCGCGCTCATAGCTGCTGTCGAAAACCGCCCCGTCGCGGCCGTCGACCCCCATGTAGCAGACCGACACCGTGGCGGTCGGGGCCGCGACGGGCCCACTGCCGGCCGTCAGGGTCTGAACCGGCGTTTCGGTGACGCTGAACGGCGTCGTCACGGCGACCTTGGGCGCGGCGGAATCGGTGGATCCGGTCACCGCGACACTGCCGGTGGCGCCGGGAAGGGTCCACTGGGGCGCCGTATCGGCGGCTGGGGCAGCGGTCGGGCACGCGCCACCCGCGGCGGGGGTGATGGTCGAGGAGGTCACTTCGGCGGGCTTGTCTGCCGAGGTATCGGTCTTGGAGCTACAGGCCGGAATCACCGCCAGGAGAGGCGTCAGGCAGGCGAGCAGAGCAACGGGGAGGCGGGGCGAGTTCACGCCCGACACGGTACCTCCCCGGTGTAGCCGATCCCGGGACCGTCGGGGCCGAGAACTTAGGCGCTTCGAATTATGTCAATTCGCCCCGGGGGACAGCTCCTTGCTGTCAGTGTTAGGTTGCAATAGTTCTTTGGGAGGTAATCGGATCTAGTTCTCGAATCTAGATCTTGCGTGCGGGGAGGCGATGAAGATGCGTTACCGGTCTCGCTGCAGGCGCTCCCAAACGGCCCGGGCCGGCGTCTTCGCCGTCGCACTGGGCGCCGGGACCGTGATCGCATCCGGTCTCGGCGGTGGAATTGCCAGCGCCGACTCGGGGGATCTCGGAGCGGGTAACTCCCGCGGTCCGCGAACGACATCGGCGGACAGTCATGGGCGCGGGAGGGCGTCGGCACCCAGGGCGGTCACTCGGAATAACAACCCGCTGCCGAGTGCTGCCAGGGCCAATCCACCGAACCGCGCATCGGCGTTACCTGCCGCGGCCCGTCGGGTTGCGGACAACCAGCCCGCGCTCGCCGTTCCGGCCGCTGTGGGAGCCGCCATCAGGTCGACGGCCCAAATCAGCCCGACCGAGATGCTCGCACCGCCGGCAAACGCAGTCGGCCCGACGGCAACCGAGCCGCTGGCACCGGCTGCCGTGCGGGTCGTGTCCCCTCCGGTCGCCGGCGTTCCGGTGGGAGTGGTGAGGAACTTGGCGTCCGCGCTGTCGACTGCCCTCGACGACGGCGGGCGGTGGGTGCCCGGGGAGACGGCGTGGGCCGTCATAGCGGGGGCGATTCGGCGGGAGCTCTCAGCGTTGTCGGATCCGCAGATCGCGGCGAGCAAGGTTGCCCCGAAGGCGACTTCATCCACCTCGTCCGCGACGACATCGGTCACCGGTGTTAACGCCGAGAAGATGACGATTTCCGGTGCGGGCCGGACCGCGTCGGACCGAAAGGCCGCCGGAGGTTATGCGCTCACGTTCAGCGGAACCGGGTCGGCATCCACCACCTTGACGTTGCCGACCTCAGCGGCGTTGACGGTGCGGGTGAGGACGGCTGCGGGGGCTCCCGACATGACGCTGTCGATCGACGGGGTGCGGTACACGACGCTGTTGGTGAACAACACCTCGTACACCGACTACACCTTCGCCGGCGGGATCGCAGCGGGAACCCACGTCATCAGTCTCTCCTCGACCACTGCGACGACCCGCGACGTCTTGTACGTCGACACGCTGACCGTGAGCAGCGGTCCGATCATCGAGGACTTCGTGGGGAAGTCCGGTTCTAAACCGGGCAGCAGGTGGACGGCTCGCAGCGGCACCGGGTTTGATTCGGGAAACCAGACCTACTCATCGAGTAACGCCGTTCTGGACGGCCAGGGGAACCTGGTCATCTCGGCAATCAGAAACAGTTCCGGCGGATACACCTCGGGATGGGTCTGGTCGAAGAACACCATGACCTTCGGCTACGGCACCGTCTCCGCGCGGATCAAGATGCCGCAAGGCCAGGGGCTGTGGCCCGCGGTTTGGATGATGGGTGCCGACTCCGACACCG
Source organism: Mycobacterium sp. (assembly GCA_018500005.2). Taxonomy (GTDB): domain Bacteria; phylum Actinomycetota; class Actinomycetes; order Mycobacteriales; family Mycobacteriaceae; genus Mycobacterium. The sequence continues at coordinate 4,336 of JAHBAP020000460.1, forward strand.
TGGGATGGCCGGCGTCCGGGGAGATCGACATCGTCGAGTTGCCCAGCACGACCACCACTGTCTACTCGACCCTGCACGGACCGATCGCGGGTAGCACCGGCACCCAGCAGGCACAGATCGTGTCCTCCCTGCCGGACCTCTCGACGGATTTCCACAACTACTGGGTCCGTCATCTGCCGAACGAAATCACCTTTGGCGTCGACAACCGGACATTGGGCACCCTGACCCCGGCCTCGCTGGGCCCCGGAGAGACCTGGGTCTACAACCGGCCGATGTACCTCATCATGAACCTCGCGGTCGGGGGAGCCTGGGCGGGCGCACCCAACAGTTCCCCCCAGTTCCCCGCCAAGATGATCGTCGATTCCGTCCGATGGGACCCCGCCACCGGAGTCGCCTGATACCCGCGCGGGTAGGATTCGATAAGCGCCGGGGGTTTGCGGCGCTGGTCGACCAGGGGAGCCACACCGATGCAATGGGGCCATCACCACCACATCCACTGGAATTCTCATCACCTGCTGCACTGGCAGTCGCACCGCCATTTGCCCTGGTACCTGCACGTTCACCGGCATTCGCACGGGTCGGAATCAGCCGGGGCATATGTCGGGCGAGTGGGGTCGCTGGCGGTCGCACTCGGTATCGGCGCGGCGGTTGCCGGCGGTTTCTGCGCAGCCTGCGCCTCGGCTGACGCCACCGCGAACGCGGCCGACGACACGTCGACCTCGCAGTCGGTGGACGCCGGACCCGCACGGTCCGCTCCGGTCAACTCTGCGACAACAGCGAGCCGGCACACCGGCTCGATCCGGCTCGGGATGCCCGACTCGGTCATGGCGCCCGCGCGATCCCCCGAGCGCGACAAATCCAGCGCCGACACCATCGCGTCACCACCCCCGGCGAGCGTCCCGGGTGCGGCGACTGCAGTTGCGCTGTCGAAGACTATGTCGGTCGACAAGGTCGACAAGTTCGACGGAGCGGCAACCGCGGCAATGGCCCGCACCCCGCGGCTAGCCACGCAGGTGGCTGCGGCAGCAGCGAAGGCCGCCTCCGTGGCGTCGGCGTCGTCTGCGACAACCACAGTGACCGAGAGCGAGCGGATGGTCGTCTCGCCCACGAGTGCGGCCCGTATCGTCTCCGACCGCAAAGCCTCGGGCGGGTCGGCGCTGGCGATCAGCAGTAGCGCGACAGCGTCGATGACGCTGACGGTCCCGACCTCCACGACCGGACTGACGATTCGGGCGAAGACCGCCGCCGGTGCGCCGAATATGACGGTTGCCATCGACGGGGTACCGGTCACCACCCTGATGGTGACGCCGACCGGCTGGACCGACTTCACCTTCGCCGGCGTGATTCCGGCCGGCTCACATGTCGTCTCGATTTCGACGACAACGGCGACCTCCCGCAACGTGTTGTATATCGACAAGATGAGTACGTTCACCGGGCCGATCAAGGACGACTTCACCGGCAAAGCAGGTTCGGCACCCAACGACGCGCTGTGGGGCGTTCGCAGCGGCAGTGGCTTCGACTCCGGCATCGCCAGCTACGCAACGAACAACGCCTATCTCGACGGCCAGGGCCACCTGGTGCTCCAGGCTGTCAAAACGAAAGGCGGATACAGTTCCGGCTGGGTGTGGTCGAAGAACGACGTCAGTTACGGCTACGGCACCATCACCGCCCGCATCAAGATGCCCAAGGGTCAAGGTCTTGCCCCGGCCTTCTGGCTGATGGGTGCCGACTCCGACACGGTCGGCTGGCCGGGATCGGGGGAGATCGACATCGTCGAAATGCCCAGCACCACGACCACTGTGTACTCCACGGTGCACGGCCCGATCGCGGGAAGCAGCAATACCCAGCAGGCCCAGATCATCTCGACACTGCCCGACCTGTCCAACGACTACCACAACTACTGGGTAACGCATCTGGAGAACCGCATCACCTTCGGCGTCGACAACCAGACGCTGGGAACCATCACACCGGATTCTCTGGAGCCCGGCGAAACCTGGGTATACAACCGGCCGATGTACATCATGCTCAACCTGTCCGTCGGCGGTTCGTGGGCAGGTTCACCGAACGGTTCAACGGTGTTCCCCGCCAAGATGATCGTCGACTCCGTGCAGTGGGAGCCGGCCCTCTAGGGATCTACGCCTCGAGTCGTGCGCGCACGGTGGCGAGTTTGTGCCGGAGGTCGGCTTCGGTGATGACGTCACCGGCTAGCAGTGTCGTCGCGAGCGTGATCAGCCGACTCTCGGCGTAGGGGAGATCGGCGTAGCGGTTGCCCGCGGGCCGGGCCGGCACGGCGTCGGCCCCGGCTCGGTCCAGGGCCGCCAGGGTTCCGTCGAGGCTGGTTTTCCACGGCGGCAGGGGGTCGTCGACGCTGTGCTTGGCGGCCATGACGGGCCAGATCTGTTGGCGGGCAACGACTTCTTCCAGGATGGCGAAGTCGGGGGCGGAATCTGCTTGGGTCGGTGTGGTGTGCCAGCGGTGTTCGGCGCCGCTGAGCCGCCAGTAGGCGATCGCGGCCGTCCAGGTGATGACGAACAGTCCCACGATGACGAATCCGAAGTTGTTCAGATCAATAGCGCTGACAGCCTGCGTCAGCGAGTCATTGAGACCGAGCTTGTCGTGCAGGACGCTGATCAGTTCGATGGTGCCGATCAGGAGAGCGACGGCGACCGACAGGCCGGTGATGGTCAGGTTGTAGAAAACCTTGCGGACCGGATGGGCGAAGGCCCAGTCGTAGGCAACGGTCATGAACATGCCGTCGGCGGTGTCCATCAGCGTCATTCCGGCGGCGAACAGGATCGGCAGGGTCAGGATGGCGTACCAGGGCAGCCCGGCGGCCGCACCTGTGCCGGCGAGCGCTAGCAGGGCGACCTCGGTGGCGGTGTCGAAGCCGAGGCCGAAGAGAACCCCAACACCGAACATCTGGGCGGGGTGCTTGATCCGGTTCATGATCGGCCGCATGATCCGGGCCAGTACGCCGCGGTTGTTGAGATGTTCCTCGAGTTCGTGCTCGTCGAACTGACCGCGCCGCAGGCCGCGGAAAACCCGCCAGATACCGATCAGTGCAACAACATTGATGATGGCGATGAGATACAGGAACAGTCCCGAGGACAACGTGCCGGCGATTCCCAGTGCGTTGCGGGTGGGAGAGTCGTCCCGGATCAAAACCCCGGCGATCTTGGTGGCGGCGATGACCAGCAGTGCCAGCACCAGGACCATCATCGAATGCCCGAGGGCGAACCAGAACCCGACCGATTTGGGTCGCGATCCGTCAGCGGTGAGCTTGCGGGTGGTGTTGTCGATGGCCGCGATGTGGTCGGCGTCGAAGGCGTGCCGCATCCCGAAGGTATAGGCGGTCAGCCCCAAGCCGATACCGAACACCTGGGTGCCCACCTGATAGTGCTGCGGGGCGATCAGGAACAGCAGCGTGCCAAACCCGACCAGGTGCAGGGCGCCGATGACCGTGGCCAGGCCGCTGAACTCCCACCAGTCCCGGCGATTCCACGACCCGACGAGGCGCCGCAGAGCGTTACGGGTCGCAGGGTCGGTCAATCCGCCTCCAACCGCGCCCGGATGGCAGACAGCCGCTGGCTCAGGTCTGCCTCGCTGATGACCCCGCGGGCCAGCAGTGAGTGCGCTAACGCGACGAGTTGGTTCTCGGGGTATGGCAGGTCGGAGTAGCGGGTGGCCGAGAGTTCGTCCTCCTCGTCCCGTCGTTCCTTGAACGTCAGGGAGAGGTCCTCTTCGGGCGCGCATGCCTTGTCCAGAGCGTCGCACAACCCGTCGAGGCTGGTCTTCCACGGCGGCAACGGGTTTTCCACCCCGTACTTGGCCGTCATCTCCGGCCAGGTGTGGTTGCGCGCCACGATCTCGTCGAGGACGACGAAGTCCTCGGCGGCCACCTGCCCGGGAGTGGGGGTGTTCACTCCTTCACCGGGCGGACGGCCTTACGCACCAGGGGAGTGACGTTGGTTGTCACGCCCGGCTTCGGCAGCGCCACACCGATGAGGCTGTCGCGGGTGATGATCTCGGAGAGTTGGTCCTCGGTCCAGCCCTCTGTGCCCTCCGGGCGCATCGGCATGACCATGAAGCGGTGCTTCTGGTTGGAGTCCTCGACCCGCACCTCGACGCCGTCGGGCAGTTCCAGTCCGAACTCGGAGAGCACCTGACGGGGCCAGCGCACGATGCGGCGGCGGTAGTTCGGCGTGCGGTACCACTCCGGGGAGTTGCCAAGGATCGGACGTGGGTAGCAGGAGCACAGCGCACAGACGATCACGTTGTGCACCTCGGGGGTGTTCTCCAGCACCTTGAACGCGGTGAAGTCACTGGGGGTCCCGAAGCCGGTCGGATCGAGCCAGTCGACGCCGACCGCCTTGGAAGCCGCGACGGCGTCCTCGAGAACGAGCTTCTTGAACTCCGGGTCCAGCCAGGCCTTGGCGACCAGGCGTGCAGCGGGGGTGGGCCCGATCTGTTCGGCGTACTCGGTGAACTGCCGGTGTTCGGCAGCAGTGAAAAGGCCCTTCTCGATGCACAATTCGCGCAATGCGATCTCGAGGACCTCGAAGTCGGTGATCTCATCGACCATGGGTTTGACGGTGCGGATGTGATCGCCGTCGAGGCTGTGGTCGTGTCCGTGGTCGTCAGACATGTGGTGTTCTCAATTCCTTTTCAAGAAATGGGGGTAAGGGTGGCGTCGGCGGTCAGACCGCGTCCAGCCAACGCTCGGGGATCTCGGTCTGCAGGGTGTCATTCTTCGGGCCGGTGTAGACGTCCCACAATTCGGACTGATTGAACCGAACGATATACATCCACTCCGGCGTGGCGTCCTCACGGTCCCAGGTCTCGTCCTCCGGGGCCGGGGTCTCGTAGGTGACCTCGGCGATGATCCCTTCGGCGCCCCGGCAGTACTCGGGGGTGCGGGTGTAGAACATCGCCGGGAGTTCCTTGACCTTGACCTTGTCGCCCTTCTTGAACTTCGCCGGGCCGGCCTGGCCCTTGAAGCAATCCGGGTCGCCCTTGCCCATCGCTTCTTCGATGTGCTTGTTGCGCTTGACCTTCGAGCCGTCGCCTTCGAACTTCGGTTGCGCCTCTGGGTACTTTCCGTCCAGCGAACCGGGGTAGCGGGCCTGCACCTCGGCCAGTCGGTCGGTCAGCTCACCCCAGGAGATGTACTTCTTCTCGATCAGCAGCCGACCGACCGACCAGAGCCAGCGGCTGTAATAGGGCAGGCCCAGATAGATTGCCCGGCCCACATCGACGTTGGCGATCCGGCGGCGTTCCTCGGAAACCCAGATGCCCTTCCAGCCCAGCACCTCGCAGAGCACGTAGGTCATCAGCTCCCACTGCTCTTCTTCCTTGTTCTCATACAGGTGCGGAAAGTCCAGCTCGCCGCCGACGTCGTGACTGGTCTTCATGTAGGCCAGCCAGTGATCGTGGGTGATCTCATTGGCGAGTGGCCACTCGGGCACTTCGGGGAAGATCGTCTTCAGGCGCGACACCAGCGCCAGTTGGGCGGCGCGTTCTCCTGCAGTGCTCATCGAAGCCTTTCGTAAAGATGCCCTAATGCATTGAAGCCTAGGGGCCGATGTGAAATATTTCGGGATGCACTTTTTGGGAATTTAGCCGAACCGTTCCCGCTTTGCATGAAGTCAATTGATACGTTCGCACGCCGCGGCAGATCCAGGGCTGAAAGCACGAGTGCGCGAGGCGTTCAGTGCCTCGAATATCTGCCGAAATATCTTGCGGCAGTAGACGGCGGTGAGCTCATCTTTGCCGATCTGGCCGGTGCCGCCGTAGCAGTCGACCTCGCGCCAGAGATCTGATGACGGCATGGGCAAAGACTACGGCGCAACTCGCGAGACTGCTAGCCCGCTGCCCCGGCGATGGTATCGATGGCGCGGCGGTCCTGATCGCCGATTGGGATGGGGGAGTAGGAATTGATGACGGTTTTGATTGCCGCCGAGGCGCATTCGCTGGCACTCCCGGATGCCGTTACGGGCTCCAACGCGGGAAGCAGTGCGCCGAGTTGGTCCAGTTCGATCAGTTCGGCGTCGATCTCGATTCGCTGAACCTGGCTGCGTAACTGTGCGGTGATGTCGTCGGGTGCGGGTGCAGGTCCGGTTTTGAGGCGTTGGCGTACCGCGCGAAGTGGGCGCACGATCTCGCGGTGCCACTCGTCCACTCGGCCTCTGGCGGCATCGACTCCGGAGGCCGTCAGTGTCTGGCGCAGCACCGCACCCAGGTACGCCGCGAACAGGACCACGGGGACGTCCAGATCGTGCCGGCTCTGCAGATGCAGACATGCCGCGGGCACGCCGTCGCGTGCGTAGAGCGCCAGGGCGAATCGTGTGAAGGACCCGGGGCCGTCGGCTGACGTGGTTATCGGCCCTCCCAGCGGCGGTACAGCTCGTGAGAGATGTCGAACTGGTCGAGAAGCTTGCCCACGGTCTGGTTGAGCAGATCGTCGATGGTTTGGGGCTGATGGTAGAAGGCCGGGGCCGGCGGCATGATCGTCCCTCCGGCTAGCGTGACGGTCTCCATATTGCGAATGTGGATCAGCGACAACGGCGTCTCCCGCGGAACCAGCACCAGGCGGCGTCGTTCCTTGAGGCACACATCGGCGGCGCGGGTGAGCAGGTCACTGACGGTGCCGGTGGCGATCGTGGCCAAGGTCTTCATCGAGCACGGCACCACCGCCATGCCGATGGTGCGGAAAGATCCCGAGGAGATCGCGGCGCCGAAATCCCCAGGCTCGTACACCACGTCGGCCAGAGCCTCGAAATCGGCGCGGCTGCATCCCATTTCGAATTCGATCGTTTTGTCGGCTCCCTTGGAGACGACGAGGTGGGTCTCGATTTCGGGATGGTTGTGCAGCGCCTTCAGGGTGGCGAAGGCCAGGTGTGGGGCGCTGGATCCGCTGACACCGATGATCAGACGTTGCCGTTGCACGCGGTGTTTAGGACTTCTCGACGTAGGACTTCAGCCGGTTGAGGACTCCACCCCAGTAGGTGTTGCAGTAGGCCAGGTGCGGGTCGTCGCTGGCCCACTCGCCGTCGGTCAGCGCGACTTCGGTGCGGCCGTCGGGCAGATCAGTCAAAGTGAGTGTCAACCTTTTGCCGGCGGTGTTGCCTGGCCCTTCGACGGCAGTCCGTACGATCGAGGAGTCCTTGTTGAGTTCATCGATGCGCCAACCGAACGTGAGTCCAGGTTTCGGGGTCCACGTCAGCGTCTTGCCAGGGGCGATCTCGCCCGCCATCGTTCCTTCGTGCCACTTGCGCTGCTGGTCGATGTCCGCCAGTGCGGCATACACCGCGGAGCGGCGTGCGGAGATCGCAATGGCGTGTCGAAGGGTCGTCATGATTTGGCTCCTAGGTCTGCTTTCTGGAAGTTACTTGGGCTCGATCACGATGCCGTCGTCGTAATAGGACACCGCCGTGCGGATCTTCTCGTAATCCTTGCCGGTCTCGAGATACTGACCCTTGACGGCACGTTCGGCTGCCTTGGCCCACCTGTCCGGCCAGTACCCGAGTCCGTATCCGTGCCAGGGCTTGTGCGGTGTCAGCGGGGGCAGGTTGAGTTCGTCTTCCCAGATCTTCTTGGCGTTGTCCATGAACTCCTTGGTCGGCAGCGCCACCGGCGGGTAGGCCCAGTTTCGGGTGGCGTCGATCATGATCTGCGAACCACCGAGTCCGTCGGGGTAGGTGCGATCGGTGAACGACGCTTCGACCGGTGCGCCGGAAGGGTCCAGATCGGTATTGCGGCCGCGCGGGATCTGAACGTCCTGGTGCGGCTGCCCCCGCCAGGACAACGCCCACATCACACTCTGGAGGTCGTTGCTGTCGAT
>JAHBAP020000063.1 GCA_018500005.2 Mycobacterium sp.
CGCCGGCACAGTCCGCAAATCCGACACGGGATGTCCCCGCCGGGGACGGCGCCCCGGCCCCCGTTTTGTTGAAGGGGAAATCCGCTGTTGCCGCGCCCGCGGCAGCCGGGCCCATGCGGCGGAAGGGATCGACGACGTCGCTCCGCCCGGCACCCAGTCCGGTTGCCGCCTCGTGGCCCAGTTCGGCTACCGAATCGACACCGGTCGCAACCGCTTCGCCGACGCTCGCGACTACCTCTCCCTTGCCGACTCAGACCGCGCCAACCGTCGATTCCCCGGCCCGGCACGGCAATGCCGTGGCGGCACTGGTCGCCCGGATCCCGGGATCGATGGAGGCAGCGGCCGCAGCACCGGTAGCCAGTGCCGCGGACCACAGCCTGGTCTCCAACGTTGCCGTTCCGGTGGCCCCGCCGACTGAAGCGCTGAATCTGTGGGCGGCGGCGATCAACAGTGCCATCGCCTCTCGGCTCGCCGAACGAATCCGCCAGGCCGGGGAGGTAGCCGCCACCTCCACGAGCTTGGACCTAGGGCTCAGTCCGGACGGCGATTTACTGTCCGCAAGCCCCGAATTGGCCTACGCCACAAGCATTCCGGTCAACGAGACCTTCACCATTCCCGGGCAGACCTTCACGATTGCCGAGACCCAGCTCGGCCCCTTCGGCCTGTCGCCCGACGTCAACGACGTCTTCGCCAACCGGTCGAGCGTGTCCCAGTCCACCTTGCGAATGCCCGGCGTGACGGTGCAGCTCGGTTCCCCCGAAACCACGATCGACGTCAACATCACCGCCGCCATGGCCGATTTCGCGGTCACGACCTCACAGGTTGGCCAACTCGGTATCGGCTTCATCATCCCGAAGACGGGAGTCGCCGTCAGCGGTGCGATCTCGGTCAACATTCCCTTCAGCGTCACCACCAACGGCCCCATCACCATCGAAGGCGTCACGCTTACCGGGCTGACCGCCGGCCCCGTGTCAGTCGGATCGTGCAGTTCCGCCTCAAGCTGCAACGACACCCTCGCCCTTCCCCGTATCACCATCGAGAGCGATGGACCGCTGCTCAAGGGCGTGATCGGCGGTCAGGACAAGACGATCCGCGTCGACGCCGAGGGCAGTGTCGGTCCGATTCAGGTGACACCTGCTGGACTCACGGTCTACACAGCCTCCGGACCCGGCGGTGGCCCCATCCCGTTTGCCGTCAACGGTGACATCCCGGTCGACATCCCGATCACCGCCGAGTTCGGCGACGTGATCCTCGACGGCTTCACACTGCCGAGCGGATCCAGTTGGACACCGAACGATGCACCCTCGGCATTCGCCATCTGGATGTCAGACGGCGGGCCGCTTCAAGCCTGGTCCGACGACGTTGGCACGAATCTCATCATTCCGGTGAGCGCGGTAAGGATCCCGACGATCCTGCTCGAGCTTCCGGCGGTGGGTGCGCTCATCGGCGGACCTGACACCACCATTCCGATCACCCTGTCCGGTGGCATCGGACCGATCCAAGCGACACTGGGGTTTTCGGGGTGGTGGTCCCCGGTTCCCAACCAAGTGACCCTTGCAAGTCTCGACGGCGGGGAGATCCCAGTCACCGCCACGCTGGATGTTGGCGTCGACGTGCCGTTGAAGGTCACCGCGACACCGGTTCAGATTTCGGGACTGGGCACTTCGGGACTGGGCACCGCAGTATCGGTTCCCGCATCAGCCGTCCCGCTGGAGACCACCCCACCGACCGCAGCACCGAGGACGCCGATCATGCTGCCGACACCAGCCGAGCTGGTACAGGGGCTTCGCGCGCAGGTCATCGGGTTCCTCGACAAGGCGGGCACGCGGCTGTCGAATCTGCCGGAGAATCGACTGGCCGGCGCACTCGCCGACACGGCATGGCTGGCGCGAAAGGCGTTGTCTCCCGTCGGCATTGATGTGCAGCAGTGGGGATCGGCCGAATGTGTGACCACCAAGGATTGCTCCGGTCAGGACCTGACCGGAGCGAACCTCTCCGGGCGGGATCTGGACGGCGTGAATTTCACCGGCACCGTGTTGACGCGGGCCGATCTTTCGAATGCGACGCTTCGCAAGGCGCATCTGGACAAAGCCGACCTGACCAATGCGACCGTCTTCCAGACCGACATGACCGACGCGACACTGGTCGGCGCCACGCTGACCGGTGTGAGGTTTTTTTCAACCGCAACCCTGGTGGGCGCTGACCTCTCGGGGCAGAAACTCACGTCAGCCCAACTGAGCGGTAAGGACTTCACCGGAACAAACCTCAGCAACGCGAAACTTCAGTCAGCCAACCTTCAACGTGCCACCCTCACAGGTGCCAACCTGTCCGGCGCCGACCTGACTTCCGCCAGGCTCGACGGCGCGAAACTCGACGGCGCGAATTTGAGCAACGCGGATCTGACCAACGCGGTCATCTCGCAGGCCTATCTGAACGGTGCGACGTTGAGCGGGGCGATCCTGAACGGCGTGTGGGGATGGTCCACCGCGAACCTGAGGGGGGTGGATTTCTCGGGCCTCGATTTCAGAGCTAACAACCTGACGGGCCTGCCCGGCAAAGATCTCACCGGTGCCAACTTCACCAACGCACACCTGAGGGCAATCGACCTCACCGGCGCCAATCTCACCAACGCGAACCTGTCCGGGGCCAACCTGTATGCCTCCCAGCTCACCGGCACCACACTCACAGGTGTGCGCGGGATGGCCACCGCCACACTGACCTACGTCGACTTCCACAACGCCAAGCTCGGCGGAACCGATCTTTCCGGTGCGGACCTGAGCAACACCTTCCTGATCAACGCCGACCTCAGCCGCGCCAACCTGACCGACGCCAACCTCACCAGTGCGTATCTCGACGGCGCCTATTTGGTCCGAGCGAACCTGACCGGAGCGAACCTCAGCCACGCCGAATTCACCGGGGCCGATATCAGGAGAGCGAACCTGACCGGAGCCCACTGGCAGGACACCACCTGCCCGGACGGTTCGAAGACCGACACCGGATGCTCGTCGGTGGACATCACACCGATCACCATCCCCACCATCGAGGTCGGGCAAGGTGGTGTTGCCAGTGGTGTCGACTTTCTCGCGAGTTTCCGGGTGATCTGCCGGATCGTGTGCACCCTTCCCCAGATCGGGGTCAGCGCCAACATCGGGTCCGGAGCCGGGATCGTTGTCGAACCCATCACGATCGGCTTCCTCGACAGCGACAACACCGCGTTGACTGCCACCACCGGCGGCCCCGGCAAGGGCGTCGGCATCGATGTCACCGGCGGAGTGGGGCCGGTCACGATTCCGCTTCAGTCCGGCGCTACCAGCGGGCCGACCGAGATCGCCTGGCACGACGATATGACGATCCGGTCGGATGTACCGGTCAGCGGGACCGTCCACACCCTGCGTACCAGCGATATCGCGACCTCCATCCCGTACGACGTCGCAACCTGGTACCGACAGGGCTTCTGCGCTTTCGGGGCATGCACGTGGACTGGCTGGGGGGCTCGGGTGGGCGTGGCCGCCGGTGACCTTGGTGGCACCCAACCGCCGATCGTCATCGCTCCGGAGACCACGTTCGGCCCCGCGCCGATCGCCTGATTTCAACCGAAACACCACCGACTTAGTTAAGGGGTACTCGTGGCTGCTGCACAGTTCATCGGTCGCGTCGGAGGCCTCGCGGTGGCCATCGGCATCGGCACCGCCGTTGTCCCGGGCGGCGCCACTGCGTGGGCCGATTCCGACTCGATTCGGTCGGACGACTCGGCGCGACCGGGCGGCGCAGACTCCGCCAAGCCGACGGCGGGCGGACGGGCACGCGGCGGGCCGGCAGCCACCCGCAGTTCCGCTGGGAGTAGCACCAGACCCAATGCCGGCCGGGGGATCAGCACCGCTCCCCCGGCCGCTGAGAGAGCCCCGTCGCTGAAACAGGATGCCCCTGACCCTGTCTCCGATCCGGCGCCGACCGCTCTGCCGCTACCCTCTGCCGCTACCCCGATCCATCCGCACGAGTCGGCGGGCCACATCACTGCGCTCGCACCGGGAACAAGCAGCGCACCGCTTGCCGCGTCGGCCGGCGTTGGTGCCGATCCGCTGGCCCCCGTCGCCGAAGCGCTGTCGTGGTCATTGCCAGCC
>JAHBAP020000245.1 GCA_018500005.2 Mycobacterium sp.
CAGATGGTGGGATCTGACGGAGGGCACCCGTCAACGCATCCTCGCCCTCGCCGAGGGTAACCAAGGTCCGGTCCCCGACGTCGGGGCACCCGGCGCGGCCGGTATCGCGTTGCAGCATCCGCAGGGCGTGCTGGTGATCTGGATCGAACTGCGCGACCGGCGCATCCTGAACACCGAGGAGCAGACCCTGCTTAGCGTGCTGACCAGCCGGCTCACCCAGGGCCTGCACCGGGTGCACCAACTCGACGAGCAGCGCGAGACCGCACTTGCCTTGCAGCACGCGATTCTCGGCCCAGCCGACCTGCCATTCGGATTCGCAGCGCGGTACCAGCCCGCCACCCGACCGCTGGAGGTCGGCGGTGATTGGTACGACGCCGCGACCCTCGACGACGGCCGCGTCGCCATGGTGGTCGGAGACTGTGTCGGGCACGGGCTGTCGGCCGCCACCGTGATGGGACAGCTACGCAGCGCCTGTCGCGCCCTGCTACTGCAGCGGCTGGACCCGGCGGACACCCTCGCCGGGCTGGACCGCTTCGCCGCCGGGCTGACCGGCGCCCGGTGCACGACCGCCTGCGCCGCCGTCCTCGACACCCGCACCGGTGAGCTGAGCTACTCCATCGCCGGGCACCCGCCGCCGCTCGGGGTCGACCCGGGCGGCACTGCGCTGCTGCTCGACGACGCGCGCTCACTGCCGCTGGGAGTTCGGCAGGATCTGCGCCGTCCCGTCGCCCACGCGGTGGTGCCGGCGGGCGCCACCGTGTTGCTCTACACCGACGGACTCATCGAACGCCGGAACGCAACGCTGGACATCGGTATCTCCCGCGTCACCGACCTGTTGTCCGGCGAAATCAGTCGTGGCCTCGACGACACCGCCGAGCACTTGATGACCGAACTGGCGCCGGACGGCGGCTATCAGGATGACGTCGCGATCCTTCTGTACCGCCGGCCCCAACCGCTGGAACTGGTGTTTCCGGCCCGTCCGGAACAACTCGCCCCGGCCCGGGCCGCCCTGCGCGGCTGGCTGGCAACCTCGGGTGTGACAACCCAACTGATCTGCGATGTGGTGCTCGCTGCCGGCGAGGCGATGAGCAACGCCGTGGAACACGGCCACCGCGACGATCCGGACGGATTGGTCACCCTTCGCGGGACTCTGAAAGATGCCACCCTGCATCTCAGCATCACCGACACCGGGCGGTGGAAGACCCCCGAGCCCGATCATCGTCGCGGCCGGGGAACACGTTTCATGAAAATGCTGATGGACAGCGTCGCAGTCGAACCTACACCGGGCGGAACGACGGTCCGCATGTCGGTTAGCCTCAAATGATGGTCGCGGCACTGAATTTGAGCACTCACCGCGCCGAGGATGGATCGGTGGAACTCACCTCGATCGGCGAGTTGGATCTGAGCACCATCGACCGTTTCCAGACCGCGCTGCGCGACGCCGTCGCTGAAGCCGGCCCGAACCCGGTGACGTTGGACCTGTCCGGCGTGGAATACCTCGACAGTGCGGCGATCAACGTACTTTTCGACTACGCGGACCGAATCAGCGTGGTGCGCGTCAACCCACTATTGGTGCGGGGGCTATCGATCAGCGGACTGGACCAGATCGTCGAGATTCGCTCCGCCGACCAGGATTAGGCCTGGATTAGGCCCGGATTAGGCTTTGGCTGACGCGCGGCCGCGGGTGCGGATCAGGCTTGCCACCGTCGTGATCAACAGGACCACGCCGATCACGCCGATGGACATGCCCGTTGAGATCTCCGGCACGTCTACGTAATCGCCCCCGTTGATGAACGGCAGGGTGTTCTTGTGCAGGGCGTGCAGCAGGAGCTTGACACCGATGAAACCGAGGATGATCGCCAGCCCGGCCGACAGGTAGACCAGCCGGTCCAGCAGCCCGCCGATCAGGAAGTACAACTGGCGCAGACCCATCAACGCGAACGCATTGGCGGTGAACACGATGTAGGGCTCCTCGGTCAGTCCGTAGATGGCCGGGATCGAGTCCAGCGCAAAGAGCAGGTCGGTGAAGCCGATGGCGACCAGTGCCAGCATCATCGGGGTAACCGCACGTCGGCCGCCTGCTCGGGTGAGGAACTTGTCGCCGTCGTAGTCGTCGGTGGTCGGCACGAACCGGCGCACCAGCTTGACCAGTCGGCTCTCCCGCTCCACCTCGGCCTGCTGTTCATGGCCGCTCTCCCGGGCCAGCTTGAGAGCGGTGAAGATCAGGAAAGCCCCGAAGAGGTAGAACACCCAACTGAAGGTGTTGATCGCCGCGGCCCCGACCGCGATGAAACCGGCCCGCATCACCAGTGCCATCACGATGCCGATCAGCAGCAGTTTCTGCTGGTAGATCCGTGGTACCGCGAAGGAGGCCATGATCACGGTGAAGACGAACAGGTTGTCCACCGACAGTGCCTTCTCGGTGACGTAGCCGGCGAAATACTCGCCGCCGTACTCCCCGCCCCATTGCCACCAGATGACGAGGCCGAAGATCACCGCGAAGGTGATGTAGATCGCGGACCAGATGGCCGATTCCCGGAAGCTCGGCTCGTGGGCCACCCGCACATGGGCGAAGAAGTCGAAGACGAACAACCCCAGAATGACAAGACAGGTGACGATCCAGACCGCCGCGGAGACTCCCATCCCGGGCATTATTCCGGAAATATAGTTCGCCCGTCCAGCTGGGGGCTGCAGAGATCCCGCCAACATCGCCGGTGCCGCCGGATCAGTCCGCTGCAGTACCGTGAATACGTGGCCCGCCAGGTGTTGTTCATCCGTAATGACCCCACAGCCCCGGAGGCCTTACTCGGTGAGATGTTCGTCGAATCAGGCTTCGACGTCAGCGTTTTCGACGTAGTACCCACCGATCGGCCCGACGACCCCATGCTGGAGGTCCGTTTTCCGGAGCCCGCTCGCTACGACGTGATCGTGCCGCTGGGCGCGCGGTGGTCGGCCTACGACGACACCGTGCCGTGGATCTCGGCGGAGATGGACCTGTTACGCAGCGCGCTGGCCAGCGGAGCCGGGGTTCTGGGTGTGTGTTTCGGCGGCCAGCTGCTCGCCC
>JAHBAP020000587.1 GCA_018500005.2 Mycobacterium sp.
AACGGCGCCGGCAAGTCCACCATGCTTCGCCTGCTGTCGGGAATCTACGAGCCCACCCGCGGGCGCACCGTCATCCGGGGTCGGGTGGCGCCGGTTTTCGACCTCGGCGTCGGAATGGACCCGGAGATCACCGGCTACGAGAACATCATCATCCGCGGGCTGTTCCTGGGTCAGACCCGCAAGCAGATGCTGGCCAAGGTCGACGAGATCGCCGAGTTCACCGAACTCGGCGACTACCTGTCGATGCCGCTGCGCACCTACTCCACCGGTATGCGGGTGCGGTTGGCGATGGGCGTGGTCACCAGCATCGACCCGGAGATCCTGCTGCTCGACGAGGGCATCGGCGCGGTCGACGCGGAGTTCCTCAGCAAGGCCCGGGCCCGGTTGCAGGCGTTGGTGGAGCGCTCCGGAATTCTGGTTTTCGCAAGCCATTCCAACGAATTCCTGGCCCGGCTGTGCAAGACCGCGATGTGGATCGACCACGGCTCGATTCGCATGCACGGCGGTATCGAAGAGGTGGTGCGGGCCTACGAGGGCGAGGATGCCGCGCGCCACGTCCGCGATGTGATCGCCGAGCACGCCGGCGAGTGGTCGCCATGACAGAAATGGTGTGCGCGGTGGTCGTCACCCACCGCCGTCCCGACGACCTGGCCAAGTCCCTCCAGATCGTGAGCAGCCAGCGTCGGATGATCGACCACCTGATCGTGGTGGACAACGATCACGATGAGAGGGTGCGTGAACTCGTCGTCGGCCAACCGGTGCCCAGCACCTACCTCGGCTCGCGCCGAAACCTCGGCGGCGCAGGCGGATTCGCCCTCGGGATGCTGCATGCACTAGCGCTCGGGGCGGACTGGGTGTGGCTGGCCGACGACGACGGCCGGCCCCGCGACGGCGAGGTGCTGGGCACCCTGCTGGCATGCGCGCACAAGCACGGCCTGGCGGAGGTGTCGCCGATGGTGTGCGCACTGGACCGTCCCGATGAGCTTGCCTTCCCGCTGCGCCGGGGCCTGGTGTGGCGTCGGAAGGTCTCCGAACTGCGCACCCGGGACGCCCCGGACAGCGACCTACTGCCCGGAATCGCCTCGCTGTTCAACGGCGCCCTGTTCCGCGCGGAAACCATTGAGGCGGTGGGCGTTCCGGATCTTCGGCTGTTCATCCGCGGGGACGAGGTCGACGTGCACCGCCGACTGGTGCGCAGCGGCCTGCCGTTCGGCACCTGCCTGGACACCGTCTACCTGCACCCCTATGGCACCGATGAGTTCAAGCCCATCCTCGGCGGCCGCATGCACACCCAGTACCCCGACGACGCGAACAAGCGGTTCTTCACCTACCGCAACCGCGGCTACGTGCTGTCCCAGCGCGGACTGCGCAGACTCCTGCCGCAGGAGTGGGTTCGGTTCGGCTGGTATTTCCTCATCACCCGCCGTGACCCGGCCGGGTTGCGGGAGTGGATCCGATTGCGCCGCATGGGTCGGAGGGAAAGATTCAGCCGACCCCAACGATTGACGGGAGGCCCGTCGTGACCATCATCGAGGCGGCCAGCCAGTCCAAGACATTCAGCCGCGCCTGGGGTGATCTCGTCGAGGGGTTCTCCAAACGTGAACTGTGGTTGTTCCTGGGCTGGCAGGACATCAAGCAGAAGTACCGGCGCAGCGTGCTGGGCCCGTTCTGGATCACCATCGCCACCGGCACCACCGCCATCGCGATGGGCCTGCTGTACTCCAAGCTGTTCCATCTGCCACTCTCGGAGCACCTGCCGTATGTGACGCTGGGCCTGATCATCTGGAACATGATCAACGCCGCGATCCTGGAGGGCTCGGAGGTCTTCATCGCCAACGAGGGCCTGATCAAACAACTTCCGACCCCATTGAGCGTGCACGTCTACCGGTTGGTGTGGCGGCAGATGATCCTGTTCGCCCACAACATCGTCATCTTCGTGATCATCGCGATCATCTACCCCAAGCCGTGGTCATGGGCGGACCTGTCGGTGATTCCGGCGATGGTTCTGATCATGCTCAACTGTGTCTGGGTGTCGTT
Organism: Mycobacterium sp.; assembly: GCA_018500005.2. Taxonomy (GTDB): domain Bacteria; phylum Actinomycetota; class Actinomycetes; order Mycobacteriales; family Mycobacteriaceae; genus Mycobacterium. The sequence continues at coordinate 2,038 of JAHBAP020000587.1, forward strand.
CTGCTTCGGGATCCTCGCGACCCGCTACCGCGACATCGCCCCACTGCTGTCCTCACTGGTGCAGTTGCTGTTCTTCATGACCCCGATCATCTGGAACGCCGAAACACTCGAGCAGCAGGGCGCGGGCAAGTACTGGCGGATCATCGAACTGAACCCGCTGCTGCACTATCTGGACATCGTGCGAGCGCCCCTGCTGGGGGCTCAGCAGGAACCCCGGCACTGGATCGTCGTGATCGCGTTGACCGTTGTCGGTTGGTGCGCTGCCGCCTTGGCGTTGCGTCAGTTCCGGGCCCGAGTGCCGTACTGGGTCTAAGCCGCAACGGCGGTCCCGAACGCGTCGGCGGTTCGTTCCGCAAACACCCTATCGGAAACCGACTTCTAGAACGCATTTCCGACGTATGGTCTATCGACCTTGGCCAACTCACAGGAAGGACAGCAAGAAATGCATGTCAAACCTCGTTCCTATCTGACCGCCGGAGTCGCTGTACTCGGCGCGGGCGCCATCGCCCTGAGCCCGATCCAGCCCATCCCCAACCAGATTGCCCTCGCACCGCAACACCACGTGGTCAGCGATCTCGCGATCGACCTAGCTGCCACGGTCAACCCGATCGCGGCCTGGGTCGACACCGTCAAGGCGACGACCGCCAACAGCGTGACGCTGCTCAAGTTCTACCTACAGGATCCGTTCCCACTGGCCAAGACCTTGGTCGCCAACCAGGTCACCTACCTCAAGGAACTCCTCAGCGGCAACGCCGACCTGATCTTCCCGCAGATCAAGGCGAACCTGCAGACGCTGTTCCAGGCGCCGCTGGACCCAGGCAACACCGGCACCTTGGCCAACACCTGGGAGCCGCCGAGCGAGATCACCATCCCGCTTGGCACCTACCTCTCCGATACCAAACCTCCGGATCCCGCGAACCCCGACGAGTCGAACCTTTCGCCGTTTGCGCTCAACATCACTGCTGCTCAACTTGTCGCGGGTCTCAGCCAGGCAGGTCAACCTGACCCACTGTGGGATGCCGCCGTCCAGTTCTCTTCCATTTGGCGTTTCCTGAACAACCACTTGTCCGGACTGCTGCTCGGCGCGGTTGGACCGTTGGTCTCTCCGGTGGTCAGCCTGATCAACAGCGTCAAGGCGTTTGGCGCGGACCTCAAGGCGCGCCAGTTCCTCAGTGCCGCCTTCGACATCATCAACATCCCGGCCAACCTGACCAACGCTGTCCTCAACGGTGCGGGCTTCACGGATCTGACCAAGATCATCAACAAGATCGCCGGCGGGGCCATCCCGGACGGAATCAAGGTCGGCGTCAACATGGGCGGCCTGCTCAATTCCATGCCCGTGAACGGGTCGCTCGCCGACCCGGACAATCCGCCCACGGAGTACTCAGGAGGGGCAGGGTTCGACGGCCTCGCGCTCGATATCGAAGGCTTTGAGACCAAATTCCCCGGCCTGCCCAACGGCTTGGGCGGAGCGATGGTCGGCATGGGCCAGTTCCTGGCAGAGAAGTTGAAGGTGACCCCGCCGGCAGCGCGGACCTCCGCTGCGGTCAAGCCGGCCGCGGCGGCAGCAGCCCTGGACGCGTCCGCGGCGGAGACCGCCGTCGCCGACGAACCGGCGGCTGAGTCCGCCCCGGCAGTAGCCGCACCGAGCCACCGCAAGGCTCGCGTGGCAGCAGCCAACGACGGCGGCAAAGATCGCGCCGGCGGGAACTCCCGCTCGGCACGGAGCAGCCGCTGATCCGGTAGCTCACGGACAACGCCCGGGCCAACCCTTCCTTGGCCCGGGCGTTTTCGTCTGCGCGGCAGCGCTTTTCAGCCCGCGACGTGGCCGTGATCCGGCGCGGCCCCGAACTGGAACCGCCGCGCGCTGATCTCGGTCGGGGTGATGCGCACGAAACGCAGTTTCTCGGTGGGCACCCACGGCATCAGCCCGGACTGTTCGGCCTCGTGGATCTCCTCGGCGCTGTTGAGCATGTGCGCCGTGCCACGGATGACCACGCTCCAGCCCTCGGCGACGGTGTGGTCGTCGGCCTCGAAGAGCACCTTGTCGTTCATCACCGTGGTGAAGAGTTTGGTGCCCTCGGCGGTCCGGAACAACACCGTGCCCTTCTGCACGACGAAGTTGACCGGGAAGATCTCCAACTGGGCACCGAAGTAGGTCACCAGTCGCCCCAGGGCAACGCTGGACAACAGATTCCACGCTTCGCGGTCGTCGAGAACGGTCACCGGATCATTCGCCATGGCGCAAATCGTGTCTTGCCGACGGTCGTCGCGCAAGTGCTGAAAGACCCCGCGTGCCCGTAAGCTTCCGGCGATGGCCGAGATCGCCCACCCCGCGCCGCTGAGCCTGAAGACTCAGTTGCTGCGGTTCGTGCTGACCGGCGGGTTCTCGGCGGTGGTGGACTTCGGTCTGTACTTCTTGCTCTACAAGGTCGTCGGCCTTCAGGTGGACCTGGCCAAGGCCATCGGCTTTATGGCCGGCACTCTGACCGCCTACCTGATCAACCGGCGCTGGACCTTCGGCGCCGAGCCGAGCAGGTCGCGGTTCATCAAGGTGATGGTGCTGTATGCGCTGACCTTCGTGGTTCAGGTCGGACTCAACCACCTGACCCTGCGGATTCTCGACTACCAGGACTGGGCGCTGCCGGTGGCGTTCGTGGTGGCGCAGGGGACGGCGACGGTGATCAACTTCGTCGTCCAGCGCGTGTGGATTTTCCGACCTGGGAGAACGTGACGGTACCCTCATCACGATGTCAACGACGACCACTCACCAGCGGCTGACCGGCTGGGGACGCACCGCGCCCAGCGTCGCCGAGGTTCTGAGCACCCCCGATCCCGAAGAGATCATCAAGGCCGTCGAACGTGTTGCCGACGGCCGGCACCGCGGAGTCATCGCCCGCGGCCTGGGCCGCTCCTACGGCGACAACGCGCAGAACGGCGGCGGACTGGTCATCGACATGCCCGCGCTCAATCGCATCCACTCCATCGACGCCGCCACCCGGATGGTCGACGTCGACGGCGGGGTGAGCCTGGACCAGCTGATGAAGGCGGCGCTGCCGTGCGGGCTGTGGGTTCCGGTGCTGCCCGGCACCCGTCAGGTCACCATCGGTGGGGCGATCGGCTGCGATATCCACGGCAAGAACCACCACAGTGCCGGTAGCTTCGGCAACCACGTCCGATCGATGGATCTGCTCACCGCCGACGGACAGGTGCGCACCATCACCCCCGACGGGCCCGACGCCGACCTCTTTTGGGCCACCGTCGGCGGCAACGGCCTGACCGGGATCATCATGCGGGCCACCATCGAAATGACACCCACCGAGACGGCGTACTTCATCGCCGACGGCGACGTCACCCGCAGCCTCGACGAGACCATCGCCTTCCACAGCGACGGCAGCGAGTCCAACTACACCTACTCCAGCGCCTGGTTCGACGCCATCAGCCCGCCGCCGAAGCTGGGCCGTGCGGCAATCTCCCGCGGATCACTGGCCCGGCTGGACCAGCTGCCGGAGAAGCTGCAGCGCAACCCGCTGAAATTCGATGCGCCGCAACTGCTCACATTCCCGGACGTCTTCCCCAACGGTCTGGCCAACAAGTACACCTTCGGCCCGATCGGCGAACTGTGGTACCGCAAGTCGGGCACCTACCGCGGCAAGGTCCAGAACCTGACGCAGTTCTACCACCCGCTGGACATGTTCGGGGAGTGGAACCGGGCCTACGGGCCGGCCGGCTTCCTGCAGTACCAGTTCGTCGTGCCCATCGAGGCGGTCGAAGAGTTCAAGGCGATCATCGTCGACATCCAGGCCTCCGGGCACTACACGTTCCTCAACGTGTTCAAGCTGTTCGGACCGGGAAACCAAGCGCCGCTGAGCTTTCCGATCCCGGGCTGGAACGTCTGCGTCGACTTCCCGATCAAGGCCGGCCTGAACGAGTTCGTCACCGACCTGGACCGACGGGTGCTGAAGTTCGGCGGCCGTCTTTACACTGCCAAGGATTCGCGCACCAGCGCGGAGACCTTCCACGCCATGTACCCGCGCATCGACGAGTGGATTGCGGTGCGCCGCAGGGTTGATCCGCACGGCGTGTTCGTCTCGGACATGGCCCGACGTTTGGAGTTGCTCTAGATGGTGCGCACATGGTGATTGACGCAGTAGGAAACCCCCAGACCATTCTGCTGCTCGGCGGAACATCCGAGATCGGCCTGGCGATCTGCGAACGCTATCTGCGCGACGCACCGGCGCGGATCATCCTGGCCGCCCTGCCGGATGATCCCGGCCGGGAGGCCGCCGTCGCGCAGATGACCCGGGCCGGGGCCAAGTCGGTCACCCTGGTCGATTTCGACGCCGTCAACACCGCGAGCCATCCGGCGGTGATCGACGAATGCTTCGCTGACGGTGACGTCGACGTGGCGATCGTGGCGTTCGGTCTTCTGGGCGATGCCGAGGAACTGTGGCAGAACCAGCGCAAGGCCGTGCAGATCGCTGAGATCAACTACACCGCAGCGGTTTCCGTCGGCGTGCTGCTCGGGGAGAAGATGCGCGCGCAGGGATTCGGCCGGATCATCGCGATGAGTTCGGCCGCCGGTGAGCGGGTGCGCCGGTCCAACTTCGTCTACGGCTCCACCAAGGCCGGCCTGGACGGTTTCTATCTCGGCCTGGGCGGGGCGCTCAAGGAGTACGGTGTCGGGGTTCTGGGGATCCGGCCGGGCCGAGTACGGACCGGGAGGAGGGCGCACGTCAGGGAGCCCCCCCTGGCCCTCGACAAGGAGTGCGAGGCGGGGGTGGGTGGTACCGCCTCGGCCAAGGGTAAGGACCTGGTGTGGGCGCCGGGCACCTTCCGCTACGTCATGATGGTGCTACGGCACATACCGCGGCCCATTTTCCGCAAGCTGCCCATCTAGTCCGCCGTGAAAGCGGTGCGCAACGGCGTCTCGGTCGCCGGCCAGATGGTGCTCGCGGCGATCGCCGCGATCGTGGTGTCTGTCATTGCGCTCAAGGCGATCTCGACCGTGGAGTGGCCGGCATTCCCGTCGTCGAATCAGCTGTATGCATTGACCACGGCCGGGCAGGTGGCATGCCTGCTGGGACTGGTCGCAGCCGGGGCGGTGTGGCGGTTGCGCCGGGGCGCGCGGTGGCTGGCGCAACTCGCAGCACCGGTGCTGCTGTCGGCGTTCGTCCTGGTGACTCTCGGAATGCCGTTGGGCGCCACCAAGCTCTACCTGTTCGGCATCTCGGTGGACCAGCAGTTCCGCACCGAGTATTTGACCCGGCTGACCGACAGCCCGGAACTGCGGGACATGACCTATGCCGGCCTGCCGCCGTTCTACCCACCGGGATGGTTCTGGATCGGCGGGCGGGCCGCCGCCCTGACCGGAACACCGGCCTGGGAGATGTTCAAGCCGTGGGCCATCACGTCAATGGCAATCGCCGTCGTGGTGGCTTTCGTGTTGTGGGCGAACATGATCCGCTTCGAGTACGCGCTGGCGGTCACCACCGCCACCGCAGCGGTCACGCTGGCCTGCGCTTCGCCGGAGCCCTACGCCGCCATCATCCCCGTGCTGACCCCGCCGGTGCTGGTGCTGGCTTGGTCGGGGCTGCGGGGCAACCCGCGCACCGGCGGACACTCCGGCTGGGCCGCGGTCGTCGGCGTCGGCATCTTCCTCGGCTTCTGCGCCACCTTCTACACGCTGCTGTTTGCCTATACCGCGTTCACCGTCACGCTGATGGCGATGGCGGCGGCCGTCATCGGGCGAAGCCCCGCACCGGTGCTGCGGCTGATGGTGATGGCGATGATCTCAGCCGCGATCGGCGCAATCACCTGGCTGCCCTTTATGATTCGCGCCGCCCGCGGCCCGCTCAGCGACACCGGTGCGGCCCAGCATTACCTTCCCGCCGACGGCGCGGTACTGACCTTCCCGATGCTGCAGTTCTCATTGCTCGGGGCGCTGTGCATGCTCGGCACGGTGTGGATCGCCTGGCGATTCATCGCGTCCACCAGGGCGGCGGCGCTGGGCATCGGAGTGCTGTCGCTCTACGCGTGGTCGCTGTTGTCGATGCTGACGACCCTGGCCGGCACCACGCTGCTGTCCTTCCGACTGCAGCCCACCCTGAGCGTGCTACTGGCGGCGGCGGGCGTGTTCGGCTTCATCGACGTCGCCAGAAGCCTTGCCACCCGGTGGAAGTCGATCAGGCCGGCGGCCGTCGCCGTCGGGCTCATCGGCGCCATCGGTTTCAGCCAGGACATCCCCAATGTGTTGCGCCCCGACATCGCGGTGGCCTACACCGACACCGACGGCGACGGACAGCGTGGCGACCGGCGTCCCCCCGGCGCCGAGAAGTACTACCCACAGATCGACGCCGCTATCGGGAAGGCCACCGGCAAGCCACGCGACGAGACCGTCGTGATGACCGCCGACTACAGCTTCCTGTCCTACTACCCCTACTTCGGGTTCCAGGGACTGACGTCGCACTACGCCAACCCGTTGGCCGAGTTCGACAAACGGGCCGCCGCGATCGAGGCCTGGGGTGAGATGAAGGACCCCGCGGAGTTCGCGCACGCCCTCGACGCGCTGCCGTGGCCGGCGCCGACGGTGTTCCTCATGCGCCGCGGCGGAGCGGCCGGGTCGGCGAACACCTACACCCTTCGGCTGGCCGAGGACGTCTACCCCAACCAGCCCAACGTGCGGCGCTACACCGTCGACCTGGACGCGGGACTGTTCGCTGAACCGCACTTCACCGTCAAGACGATCGGGCCGTTCGTGCTGGCGGTGCGGAAGCGTTAAAGAACCTCGACACGGCACCGGATGCCGTGGGCGCGTCCCAGTCGACTGTCGAGAGTCACCAGGGTGGCTTCGAAGGATTCGGCCAGCGCGACGTAGAAGGCGTCCCAACCCCGTACCGAGTCGCGAAGTTCCCACGCGCGCTCGAGGAGCCACCGGTGACCGATTCGTTCACCGGGCCAGTCCCGCAAGTCCGCAATGGCCTGTCCCGCAGCGGTCCCGTCGAGCACACCCCGCAGATACTGAGCGCGAATGACACCGAACACCTCGACGTCGATCACCTGAGGTGCGGTCTGGTCGGGATCAGCAGCCAGTCGCTGAGCGATTTCCCTCGCTCTGGCAGTGTCGGCGACCACCTCGAACAAACAGGACGCATCAACGACGAGCATCGGGCCACTCGCCGCGCCACTCATCGAGCGTCGCAACGACGTCGGCGGTGGAGACCGACGACCGGCGGCGCCCGATCCGCGACAGCCACTCGCTCATGGATGGCCGGGAGGCCAGTCTCGAAGCTTCGCGCCGCAACAGTTCGGGCACTGTGATGCCTTCCTCCGCCGCCCGGCGAACCAAGGCGGCGTACACATCGTCATCGATGTCCCGGATTTGCACCGTTTTAGGCATATTCGCACCATAACATGCAATATCGCATGATTGCTGGCCTCGCAGCGAACTGCGCTCCAGGCCAATTAACATCTAGCGCCATGCAGACCCGGGCGAACTACCGAACCGCCCGGCTCGTCGCCGTCGTCGCCGGCCTGCTGGGAACGCTGCTGGCGGTCCTGACCCCGTTCCTTCCGGTCAAGCAGACCACCGCCGACCTGACCTGGCCGCAGAACGGAACCTGGTCCAGCGTCACCGCCCCGCTGATCGGCTATGTGCCGACCGAATTGGACATCACGATCCCGTGCTCCGCGGCGGCCGGACTCGGGGAAGGTCCCGGGGCCACCAACACGGTCCTGCTGTCTACGGTGCCCAAGCAGGCTCCGAAGGCCGTGGACCGCGGCCTGCTGATCCAGCGGGCCAACAACGACCTCGTGGTCGTGGTGCGCAACACCCCGGTAGTGGTGGCGCCGATGAGCCAGGTCCTCAGCCCGGCTTGCCAGAAGCTGACCTTCACCGCCCACGCCGACAAGGTGACGGGCGAGTTCGTCGGCCTCAAGAAGGGTGCCGACAGCGACGATCCGGGCGCTGCGCTGAAGGGCGAACGGGGCGGCTACGACTTCCGGCCGCAGATCGTCGGCGTCTTCACCGACCTGTCCGGGCCGGCGCCGCCCGGACTGCGCCTGAGCGCCACCATCGACACCCGCTACAGCACCGGTCCCACCACGCTGAAGTTGGCGGCGATGCTGCTGGGCCTTGCGTTGACCGTTGCCGCACTGGTCGCCCTGCACATCCTCGACACCGCCGACGGCACCCGGCACCGCCGGTTCCTGCCCGCCCGATGGTGGTCGCTGAGCGCGCTGGACGGCCTGGTGATCGCGATTCTGGTGTGGTGGCACTTCGTCGGCGCCAACACCTCCGACGACGGCTACATCCTCACCATGGCCCGGGTGTCGGAGAACGCCGGCTACATGGCCAACTACTACCGCTGGTTCGGGACACCGGAATCCCCGTTCGGCTGGTACTACGACCTGCTGGCGATCTGGGCGCATGTCTCGACGGCCAGCATCTGGATGCGGCTTCCCACGCTGGTGATGGCGCTGGCGTGCTGGTGGTTGATCAGCCGCGAAGTGATCCCCCGCCTGGGCATCGCCGTCAAGCACAGCCGGGCCGCGGCCTGGACCGCCGCCGGCATGTTCCTGGCGTTCTGGCTGCCGCTCAACAACGGCCTGCGCCCCGAGCCGATCATCGCGCTGGGCATCCTGGCGACCTGGTGCTCGGTGGAGCGCGGGGTGGCCACCAGCCGGCTGCTGCCGGTCGCGATCGCCTGCATTCTCGGCGCTCTGACGCTCTTCTCCGGACCGACCGGTATCGCGTCGATCGGCGCGCTGCTGGTGGCGATCGGGCCGCTGCGCACGATCCTGCACCGACGCTCGCGACAGTTCGGGCTGCTTCCCCTGCTGGCGCCGATCATGGCCGCGGCCACGGTGACGCTGATCCTGATGTTCCGCGACCAGACCTTCGCCTCGGTGGCACAGGCCAATGCTTTGAAGCGCGCGGTGGGGCCGAGCCTGAGTTGGTTCGACGAGCACATCCGTTACGAACGGCTGTTCCTGGCCACCCCGGACGGGTCGATCGCCCGCCGTTTCGCGGTGCTGGCGCTGATCGTCGCGCTGGCGGTCGCGATCGCGATGATGTTGCGCCGCGGCCACATTCCCGGAACCGCGGCCGGCCCCAGTCGGCGGATCATCGGCATCACCGTCATCTCCTTCCTGGCGATGATGCTCACCCCCACCAAGTGGACCCACCACTTCGGCGTCTTCGCCGGACTGGCCGGATCGGTCGGCGCGCTGGCCGCCATCGCCGTCACCCCGCACGTACTGGGCTCGCGGCGAAACCGGGCGGTCTTCGCAGCCGCCACACTGTTCGTGACGGCCCTGTCGTTCGCCAGCGTGAACGGTTGGTGGTACGTCTCGAATTTCGGTGTGCCGTGGTCGAATTCGATGCCGGAGTTCCGTCTGGGCTTCACCACCATCCTGCTCGGCCTGTGCATGCTGGCGCTGTTGGCAGCCACCTGGTATCACTTCTCCGGCCGTGACGACGGTAGGGCCTCGACACGCTGGTGGGCCCGGCTGACCGGCTCGCCCCTGGCGGTGGTCGCGTGGCTGCTGGTGATCTTCGAAGTCGCATCGCTGACGCTGGGAATGATCAGCCAGTACCCCGCCTGGTCGGTTGGCCGGTCCAATCTGCAGGCCCTGACCGGCAAGACCTGCGGGCTGGCCGACGACGTCCTGGTCGAACCCGACCCGAACGTCGGGATGCTGCAACCCGTGGATGTTCCGGTGCCGGACGCCCTCGGCTCGACGACCACGGAGGGCTTCTCCCCCAACGGAATTCCCGCCGACGTCTCGGCCGATCCGGTGAAGGAGCCACCGGAGAGCGGCAACTTCGTCGACGAGGACGAGGCAAACACGGCCACCACCGGCAGCACCCGACTTACGACACCGGGGGTCAACGGCTCGCGAGCCAAGCTGCCCTACGGACTCGACCCGGCCACCACCCCGGTGCTGGGCAGTTGGCGCTCCGGTGTCCAGCAGCCCGCCAGGCTGCGCTCGGCCTGGTACCGGCTGCCCCCGCGCGACACCGTCGGCGACGACACCGCGCCGCTGCTGGTGATCTCCGCCGCCGGCCGGTTCGACCAGGACGAGGTCACCATCCAGTGGGCCACCGAGCAGCAGGCCAAGGAGGGCAAGGCCGGTGGCCAAATGGGCTTCGCCGACATCGGTCCGGTGCCGGCCTGGCGCAACCTGCGCGCACCGTTGGCCGCCATCCCCCGCGAAGCGACCCTGGTCCGGGTGGTCGCCGTCGACGACGACCTCGCCCCGCAGCACTGGATCGCCGTCACCCCTCCGCGCATCCCCAAGCTGCGGACCCTCGAGCAGGTGGTCGGATCCGAGGACCCGGTGCTACTGGACTGGCTGGTCGGCCTGGCCTTCCCCTGCCAGCGGCCGTTCGGGCACGTCAACGGGGTGACGGAGGTGCCGAAGTGGCGCATCCTGCCGGACCGGTTCGGCGCCGAATCGAACTCCCCGGTAATGGACAACATCGGCGGCGGCCCGCTGGGGATCAGCGAGCTGCTCTTCCGTGCGGCCACGGTGCCCACCTATCTGAAGAACGACTGGTTCCGGGACTGGGGCGCCCTACAGCGGTTGACGCTGTTCTACCCGGACGCCGCACCGGCCCGGCTAGAGCTCGGCACCGCCACCCGCAGCGGGTTCTGGAGCCCGGCACCGCTGCGGCCCACCTAATCCACTGCGCCAGGGTTCGCGTCGCCTACCATCGACCCTCGTGCCCAGCCAGACAGTGCAATCCAACCGGATCGCTCGTCTCGTGGCCGTTCTGGCCGGGCTTGCCGGCATCCTGCTCTGCGGCCTGACCCCGCTGCTGCCGGTCAAGCAGACCACCGCCACCATCCTGTGGCCCCAGAATGTCGCAGGCGGGGGTCCCGTCGGGAATATCACCGCAC